>NZ_CP104884.1 GCF_025449335.1 Bartonella sp. HY328 | reverse complement strand
ATAATTTATTAATAAAGCAATAATTATTTTGGTATTTTGTTAAAAAAACACCTCGTTTTGCGGCATGGATAATTTAATCATTGGCTGACCGTTTATCAAAAAAGATTTGCATGCCACCAAGGATAAGCCCCAAAACTAGCCCTCCCCCTAAAAACCACCACCATTGAGACAGGTATTCCCGTCCGGTAATAAAGAGCAAATTAACAAAGCCAGCCAAAACACCCATCATCACCGCCCAGCAATAGTTAAACTGAGTAAAAAACCTAACGATGAGAAAATACGGCATGCCGATAACAACTGAAATAAACAAATTAGAAAAAAGCCAAACAAAAATTTGCATGGATACCCAAATAACCGCATCATCTGAACTACTCACATAAATAATATTATTGACATAAATATATCTAATTGCGGAAATTGTAGCACAAATTGCCGCCAATATCAGTGTTAGCCAATAGGCTTTCATAAAATTTGCCATTTTAAACTAACCATTAAAATTATAACCACTGTTCAATTTTGAATATTTGATGGCGAAGTGAAACCTTTAACTTTCTTTTTCCATTGTCAATGGTTAATCATTCTGTCGGCAACGGCTCACGCTGATGATAGCTAAACCAAACTGCGTTAAAATGGCATATTAAAACACTTCATCGTTTTGAGTAAATTCCTTTAGCTTATTTTCAAAAGTCATTGAAAAAGCCTTAGCATTTAGCCTAACATCCAAATAATGAGCATTATATATTGTGTTTAATTAAAGTGAATTGACTTTTTATTGTAAAAATTGAATAAATGAACTGGGTTCATATTCTGGTGAGGGGGAATTTTATGTGGCGTTTTATTTTAGCTTATTGGTTAAGCTACCTTATAAGCAATATACTTATCTTTGGATATTTTGCTATACGGATATTTTCGGTTGATAGTAGCCTTGAAAACATTCATGCATCATTTAGTTTTCTATATGTTATTTTCATTATAATGTGTTTTATCTTTCATATCAATATAGCCCTATTTATTGTTGTAAGCATACCAATTTACCTAATTTTAAAAAAATATTCTAAAATGAAATTCTTGTTTTTCTGTCCATGGGGTGTCTTAATCGGACTACTTAATGCAATCATTTTATACATTATTGGTGCAACAACACTTTTTCCAATGGTCACTTTAATTGTCTTTTTCATAGCTGTTAGCTTCGCGACGGGAATAATTTTTTCGCTAATTTATAAATTGCTCACCAAACCAAAAGCAAATAATTCAATCATCATTCGATAAATACTTTATCCTATGGAGGAATAAAATGCGCGATTTTTTAAAAGCTTATGGGCTAAGCGTTTTTATTGCAATCCTCTTCGTTCTTTGTGCTTGTTTTGGTTTTTGGGCCAATACACTTAAACCAATACACTTAAAAACTAATTTGGTGGCTCAGTCTAACGCCTATATCTATTTAAATTCAAAATACCTCTTTTATGTGCGGTCATTTATGGCGCATTCATAAGTGAAATAAGCCTATTGGTTCTCGCTATTTTCGGTTTAACAAACAAGATTTAATGTTTAAAAAATTAGTTCAAATGATACCGATAAGCCAAAAGCTATATTATATAAATAACCAATAATATTTATTTATTAATGTTATAATTATATATTTCAGCAACTTTTACAAAAATTGCATCAAATATCACGCAGTTAGCTCAAAACTTTTATCAATATATTGTTTAATTTCATCACTTGTAAGCGTACCGTCAAGTAAAATGCCAATCCAATGATCTTTATTCATATGATAGGCGGGGATAAAACCTGCAGCTTCACTTAAATGCTCGATCAAAGCTGGGTCACATTTGACATCAAGCACATCAACTTGACCATTGCCATCAAGGCCAATTTTTTCGCGCATCACATTTAATATTATACCATACCATTTGCTATTATCCTTATGGCGTAAAACTGCATAATCGGGAAATTTTGGCCAAGGATATTCTTCAGCTGTTTGATATTTTTCTTGCACATAGGCAAATACTTGCGCTCTATTCATTTTTTTCTCACCCGTTGAACTAAATCTATTCGTTTTTAAATATATATTCATTATTAGATGGATGCTATAGCTAAAGCAAATCTTGCTATTTATTTGTTATATACCCTGCTAAGCATCGGCGCCAACAAATATTCAAAGCCGTTTAAAATTATACCAAAATATGAGAGTGTTCATTATTTAAGAATAATTTATAAAAAACTACTCGATGCTGCAATTGTGATAATTAGCTGTAAGACATTTTTTAGCCGCTTGTTCAGCATTTAAAATCTGCTGCGGCGATAATTTCTTAGCAATTTCGGCTTTTAAATTTTCAATATCGCGGACATTTTTATCGACAAGCAGAACCCACATATAAGCTTCTTCATATTTCTTGTTTGCTTTGTACCCAACTGCAAGAGAAAACAACCCAGTTTTTTCACCCAATTGTGCTGCTTTTTTTGCATATAGAACATATTTATCAAAATCTATTTCTACGCCTCGACCCATTGCATGACACATCGATAACCTTAAATTGGCCATAGCATGGTTTAAATCAGCTGCTTTTTTAAACCACTTAGCCGCTTCAGTATAATCTTGCTCAACACTTAATCCACGATAATAGAAAAGCCCAAGCCTATACATGCTTTCGCCGTTATTTTGCAGGGCATCGTCTTGCAGCTCTTTCCGATATTTGTCATAATCCTCTTGGCTCGCTAAACCCTTAAAATAAATCTTGTCTAACTGCATTTTCGCAAATTCATTGCCCTGCGCACTTGATTTTTTGTACCATTTGATAGCATCACTATAGGCCCCAACACCTTCATAAAACGTACCAAGCCTTACCTGTCCTACCGCATTCCCTTGATCTGCTGATTTTTTTATTAAGATCATCGCCTGTTTTCGATCTTGCTCAACGCCCAAACCATCTCTATACATGAGGCCTAATCGTGCTTGAGCGGTCGCATCACCCTTTTCCGCAGCCATTTTTAACCATTTTACTGCCTCAGTGTTATCTTTTTTAACTTTTTTACCTTGATAATAAATCACCGCCAACTCGTTTTGCGCATTTACATCACCAGTTAAAGCAGCTTTTTTTAAAACTTCAATTTCGTCATTTATTGTTTGTTGTGTTGATGTTTCGATTGTTTTGGATGAAACTGTTTGAGGCTCGCCAGCAAATGAATATTGCCCTAAAAACCCACTTCCGCTTAAGCAAATTGTCAAAATATAAATTGAAAAGAGGTGACGAATTTTCATGTTCATTTCCCTTAATGCATTGGTAACCAGCATTGGCGTTTTTTATTGAAGCGTTTTTTAAAAAAGTGTGAAGCGTCTTTCAGACAAAAACGCGGTGTAAACAATGGATTAGAGCGCCGACCTGATCCAAATAGATCGAAATGCGCTCTATAAAACTTAAATTTTATCTTATCAAATTTTTTAAGTTAAAAAAGTTGATTTGCTATCTTTTTTGTGCGGATAATTTCAATTTAGAACGATTTTATTCTAAATATATTAAAGCCTTTAGACTTTAAACATCATTTATAAAATCTTTTGATAATAATTTATACTATATTGTGCAACTATGCAAAAAATGTAATATTCTCGTCTAACTTATGACAAGTGTATTTGTAGAACCAAATTCATTTATAATTTTATGGGCGGGTTATGGCATTTTTTAACGCAATTTATTCTTTTTTGGCAAAAATATTTAGCCTTATTTTTGGTAATGTTTCGTGGGTGCCACCTTTTTGGTTAAGGCCCATTTGCAAGATATTTTCCCTTATTGGTTGTTTTTTTAAAAGATATACCAAAAGCGCAATCGCAAGTGTTTTTGTGCTGGTTGCGTTAATTGGTGCAGGTTTTGCTGGCTGGATATGGTATCAAAACCAGCCACTGCCCTATATGGTGAATTATGACTATTCTAATCCGCCTTTATCCGATTATGATAAAAAGGGTGTCAAAACCTATCCTTTAACTATTGAATTTTCAGATTCTGTTGCCCCCATTGATAAAATCAATACAACAATTGAAGAAGGCGTAAGCCTATCACCACAAATTAAGGGTACATGGCATTGGTCTAATGACAAGGTACTAACTTTTAAGCCACAACAAGATTGGCCAATTGACCAAAAATATACGGTAAGCCTTGCCCAAAAAGGCTTGTTTACTGACGGCGTATTGCTGAAAGATTATAGTTTTGATGTAACAACTAGTCCATTTGCTATTTCGGTTAATAATTCAAAACTCTATGAAGATCCGCAAGATCCTAATCAAAAGAAGATGGTCGCGGAAATTAAAGCAAGCCACCCAATTGATCAAAAGACTTTTGCAAAACATATATCATTTGAATTATCGCGCGGTCTTACCTATCAAAATAAGACTAATAATAATCCGCAAATTTTCTTTTCAGAAGATGGTTTAACCGCGTCTGTTCAATCAGCAATTTTAAGCATGCCGCTTGAAACATCTACCGTTAAATTAAAGTTGTCAAAAGGCGTGACGTCAAATCTTGGCGGTAATGCTAGCAGCGACGAATTTAGCGCAAGCATTGATGTACCGGGGCGTTATCAGTTAAGTTTTGGTGACGCAAAAATTGATTTTGTGCGCAATAATAATGGTGAACCAGAGCCGATTTTCATGTTTGAAAGCTCAAAACCGGTAAGCGACACTAACATTGATGGACAAGTGACAGCTTGGGCTTTACCACAACGTAACGATGAATATGGTCATCACATTAATTGGCGCGACAATGAAATTACCGATAATTTGCTTGACCGCTCGCGCAAAATTTCACTTATTCAAATTCCAAGTGATAGCGCTCAAAATAGCCTTCATTCATTTAAGCTTAATGCTGAGCCCGGTGTGCAACTTTATGTGCGTATCAATGGCAAAATCCAATCCCAAGGCGGTTATTTATCGCGTGATGCGCAAACACTTTACACATCAAATATGCCCAATTATCCTAAGACTTTGCAATTCATGTCAGAAGGCGCTTTGCTTGGTCTTCGTGGTGAACGCACCCTTGGCGTCATGGCGCAAGGTGTCAGTGGCGCACAAGTTGAAATAGCCCGCGTTCTGCCAAAGCAGCTTCACCATTTGATTAATCAATTGGATGGCAATTTTGTTCGCCCTGATATGAGCGAAAGCGAGTTTGATACTTTGGTCGAGCGCGAAAATATCGATTTTGATCTTCCTGATATTGCTGTCAATAAAATGCAATATAGCTATGTCGATCTTGCTCCTTACCTATCAAGTGAAGATGGTAGGCATGGCATTTTTGTGGTGCGTATAAGTGAAAAAGGTAGCTATGATCGCCAAACCCTTGGCGAGGTTACATCAGCGCGTGACATACGTTTTATTGTGGTGACGGATCTTGGCATTATTGCCAAGCGCGATAGCAATCGCGGCCATGATATTTTTGTGCAATCCATCGAAACGGGCTTACCAATTGATAATGCCTTGGTGGAAGTTTACGGCGTTAATGGTCTGCCGGTTGCGCAAAGCTATAGCGATGAAACAGGCCATGCTTATTTTGGTAATTTAAGCGAATTATCTCGTGAAAAACGCCCGCTCATGTATGTAGTCACCAATGGCGAGGATCAGTCTTTCTTGCCTATTAATAATGAAGGCCGCCAGCTTGACCTATCGCGCTTTGCTATTGGCGGTTTAATGGCCGATGGCAAAACCGATACATTACGTGCTTTCATGTTTAGCGAGCGCGGCCTTTATCGCCCCGGCGAAACCGTGCATCTTGGCATGATTGTTCGCCGTGATGATTGGCTTGGTAGTTTGCAAGGCTTGCCGGTTGAGCTTACCATTTATGATCCTGCCCGCCGCGAAGTAAAGACCGAGAAAATGCAGCTATCGGCAGAAGGCTTTGAAAGCTATGATTTTGCGTCCGATCCTGCAATGCCTGCTGGTACCTATACGGCAGAGCTTGAGCTTGCCAATATAAATGGTGGCAATTATTCGCTTGGTAGCGTTTCATTCTCTATTCGTGATTTTGAACCAGACCGCATGAAAGTAACAGCTAGTCTTTCGCCAACGCCGATTAAAGGCTGGTTAAAGCCAGAAGAAGTTAAGGCAAGTGTCAAAGCAATGCATCTTTTTGGTGCGCCAGCAGGTGATCGGCGTACAAGCATGACCATGCGCATGGAACCCGCCTTTGTTGGCTTTGATAGCTATCGCGATTATCGTTTTTATCTTGAAAACACCTTGGACGAAAGCCATGTTGAAGACTTGGCAGACCAAAAAACCGATGAAAATGGCATTGCCAATTTTAATCTTGATTTAAACCGCTTTACTGCAAGCGGTTATAAACTGCAAGTTTTGGCACGGGTTTTTGAAGCTGATGGCGGCAGGAATGTTGCAGCAGACGCAAGCGCCCTTGTTTCCCCAGCTGATTATATGGTGGGTGTAAAGAGTGATGATAATCTTGACTTTGTTAATAAGGGTACACAACGGCGTGCTAACTGGCTTGCGGTTAATGCCAATTTAAAACCAATTGGTGTTAATGGTCTTTCACGCGAATTGGTGGAAGTGCGCTATGTATCGGTATTGGTAAAGCAATATGATGATACCTATCGCTATGCGTCACGCAAAAAAGAAATCGTGCTTGAAAACAAGCCCTTTTCTATTGCGGAAAATGGCGCGGTCGATACGCTCGACACCAGCAATCCGGGTGAGTTTATTGTTAAAATTAAAAATGGTGATACGGTTTTAAACCAGCTAAATTATAGTGTTGCAGGTGATGCGAACCTATCACGCTCGCTAGATCGTAACAGCGAGCTTACCCTTAAACTTAATAAAACCTCTTATAAGCCGGGCGAATTTATTGAAATTAATATTCGTGCCCCTTATGTCGGAGCAGGCCTCATCACCATCGAGCGTGATAAGGTCTATGCCCATTCTTGGTTTAAAACCGATACAACATCAAGCGTTCAATATATTGAATTGCCAGAGGGGTTAGAGGGTAATGCTTATATTAATGTGCAATTTGTCCGCTCGCCGCAATCGGATGAAATTTTCATGTCGCCACTTTCCTATGGTGTTGCGCCTTTTGCCATTAGTTTAGATAATCGCACGACTAATATTGCGCTTACAACACCAAAGACGGTTGAGCCGGGTGATGATATTGCCATTAAGGTGAATGTTAATCGCCCATCGCAAGTGATGGTTTGGGGCGTTGATGAAGGCATTTTGCAAGTGGCACGCTATAGCCAGCCACGGCCATTGGATTTCTTTTTCAAAAAGCGCGCTTTGGAAGTTGAAACCACGCAAATTCTTGATTTGATCTTGCCTGAATTTTCAAAACTATTTTTGGCAGCTTCTGGTGGTGATGATGAAGGGGCATTATCCAACCATCTAAATCCATTTAAGCGCAAAAATAAGCCGCCTGTTGTTTATTGGAGCAACATTGTCAACTTGCCCAAGGGTGAAACCGAGCTTAATTGGCAAGTGCCTGATTATTTCAACGGTAAAGTGCATTTCTTTGCGGTGGCCGTTGATCAAAACCATATTGGTATTGCCCAAAGCTATACGGAAAGTAAGGCACCTATAGTACTCACCCCAAATGTGCCGGCTTTTGTTGCTCCTGGCGATATAGTCAATGTGTCAATGGGCGCATTTAGCAATCTAGCTTCGCAAGATGTGGTAAGTTTGACCATTGAGCCAAGTTTGGCTTTTGAGATTGTGGGTGACAAGACCCAGCAATTCACCGTTGATCCACTTAAAGAAGCAACCGCTAATTGGCAGTTAAAAGCTTCCAATAATAATGATGGCAACAAATTAGGTGCCCATGATATAAAATTCGTTGCAAAATTGGCTGATGGTCGCAGCTTTACTATGGTTGAAAATGTTTCTATCCGTCCACTATCTGAACGGCGGGTGCAGCTAAGCGCTAAAATCACCAATGATAAGGTTATAACGCTTGAACCAACACGCAAGCTTTATTCGCAATTAAGCAAGGTAGAGGCATCTTTTGGCTATTCACCGCTTAATTGGGCAACCGGCCTTAATCAATATCTTGATAATTATGGCTATGTTTGCACCGAGCAAACCATTTCTAAAACCATGCCATCACTTATTTTTGGCAATGCGCAAGACAGTGATGCAGCCCAAAATGTCGCCAATACATTGACAATATTAGGCCAACGCATGAATAGTTCTGGTGGTTTAGGTCAATGGAATGCAACACCCGATAGCGATATTTTCGCAACGCTTTATGCGGTTGATTTTATGCTTGATGCGCAAGAGCGCGGTTTTTATGTAGCAAGCCAAAATTTTGAACGCACAAGAGCCTTTTTGAAAGACATTGCAGAAGAACCACCTTTTGAAGGAATAAACGGCTTTCGTTTACAAGCCTATGCAATTTACTTGTTAAACCGCCAAGCACAAAGCCTTGGCATTAGTCCTAGTTTCAATGAGCTTGCTAATCTTCGTGAGCGACTTGACACTTATTATGAAAAAAAGGAATGGCAAAAAGATACGACCGCTGTTTATATGGCGGCCAGTTATGTGATGTTTAAGCAAAATAAAGAAGCCAATGCCTTGGTAAATTCCATTGATTGGCAATTGCTTAAAAATAATGAAGACAGTCAATATTACTTTGATGATGCTTTAACGCATGATAGCGAAACAATCACCATACTTGGTCGCTATTTCCCTAACCAATTATCCAAAATTCCAAACGAAGTTTGGCAAAAAATTGCCGATAATTTACAAAGCCAACGCTATAATAGCCTTTCATCGGCATTGCTTATTCGTGCAGCATCCATTTACGAAAATTCTGTGCAAAATAGTGGTGGCTCAATCGAAGCTGTTGTCAAACAAAATAATGATCAAACAACAAGTGTAACTTTAGAAGGTAGCCCATCAAAAGCCATTTTACCTTTTGATTTTAAATCTTTGACATTAACAAAAAGCCGTGGCGACTTACCAGGTTTTGTGCTGTTAAGTGAAGCTGGTTATGATATTAACAAAAGCCAAGAGCCACGTAATAATGGTATTGATATCTTCCATGATTATACCGACCTAAAAGGCAACAAGATTGATAAGGTCAATGTTGGCGATGAATTTTTGGTGCGGGTAAGAATGCGCAGCACAGGGCAAGATTATGTTGGTGATGTCGCGATTGTTGATCTTTTACCAGGTGGTGTTGAACTTGTTTATCGTCAACCCAATCATTCGCAATCTTCTGATGACGATGAAAGTGCTGATGAGAATGGCGATGATGGCAGTGATGAAAATGGCGATGATGGCAATGAATATGATAGTGAAGGCAATGAAGAACAGGCATTGCCAGCAGTTGGCGAGCCAGACCAAAGCGATTGGCAGCCTCACTTTATTGATCCACGCGACGACCGCGTTGTGCTTTACGGCAGCTTAAATAAAGAAGTTAGCACATTTACCTATAAGGTACGCGCTATCAATGCAGGGCAATTTACCATTCCAGCCGCTTTTGCTGAAAGCATGTATAATCCGCAAATTAATGGTGAAGGTGCTATTGGTAAGCTGATTATTGAGGTAAAATAGTAAACCGCATAAATTGCGATAAACCATAACAAAATACGCCATGATAATATCATGGCGTATTTCATATGAAGACTTAAAACTGGTATGGCTTAAATGCGGCGGCGTTTTTTTACAAAATCAAGATTGCGGCGATATTTACGCATTTTTCTTTATGGCTTTGCTTTTTTAAGCTTGGTACTTATCGCGCTGCGCCTTTGGCCGCATACGCCGCTAAAAGAACAATTTTCCTATTCAAGGCTTGTTAGCGACCAAAATGGGCAAATTTTGCGCTTAACCTTGAGCAAAGACGATCATTATCGACTTTTTGTGCCGCTTGAGGACATGTCACCGGTAATGATCGAAGCCATTATGCTAAAAGAGGATCGCTATTTTTATTCCCATTTTGGCGTTAATCCCTTTGCGCTGTTTCGGGCCAGCCTTGCCACTTACATTGGCGGCAATCGCCAAGGCGCGTCCACCCTTACCATGCAATTGGCGCGCAAAATTTACAATATTAATTCGCGTTCAATCTCAGGTAAAACGCAACAAATATTGGCAGCCCTTTGGTTAGAAGCGCGTTACAGCAAAGCGGAAATTTTAGAAGCCTATCTTAATCTTGCGCCAATGGGTGGCAATATTGAAGGCGTGGAAGCAGCCTCGCAAATTTATTTCCATAAATCTGCACAGAAATTATCCTTAAATGAAGCCCTCGCCTTAGCTGTTATTCCGCAAAGCCCAACAAAACGCGCAAGTTTTGGACTTGAGACCCAAAAAGCGCGGCTATTATTGCTAAATGATTGGCGCGACGCCAATAAAGATGATCCGCGCAGTGCGGCATTAAATGATTTACCAATCACCGCTTATACAAGGCGCGATTTGCCATTTTTAGCCCCCCATTATAGCGATTATCTGCTTGCCAATTACCCAGAAGACCAGTTACAGGGCACGCTCGATTTGAAATTGCAAAAGGCGATAGAGGCAATTAATAATGGCTATATTAAAGATCGCAGCCGCTTAGGTATCCGCAATAGCGCAATTTTAATCATTGATAGCCGTGATATGGGCATAAAGACTATGATTGGCTCAGCAGATTTTTTTAATGAAAAAATCCATGGCCAAGTCAATGGTACGATAGCCGCGCGCTCGCCGGGGTCAACAGTAAAGCCGTTTTTATATGCTTTGGCGATTGATCAGGGCATTATCCATCCAATGACCATGCTTAAAGATGCGCCAACTATGTTTGGATCGTTTCAGCCTGAAAATTTTGATGGCCGTTTTGTCGGGCCACTATCGGCGCAAGAAGCGCTTATCCGTTCGCGCAATGTGCCTGCCGTCTGGCTTGCCAGTAAAACCCGTAAACCAAGCCTTTATCAGTTTTTAAAAAATGCTGGCATTACGGGTCTTCGGCCTGAAGAAAGCTATGGACTATCCATCGCCCTTGGTGGCGGTGAAATGAAAATGTTGGAACTTGCCAGCCTTTATGCCAGCCTTGCCAAAGACGGCAAAAGACAGTTTCCGCGCTTTTTAAAAACCGAGCCATATCATGAGGGCGAGGCACTAATATCACCAGAAGCGAGTTTTATCACCCGCCAAATGCTTTATCAAAACCCGCGCCCTGATGGTTTGCCAAAAGATCGCCGTGGAAAAGATTGGCCAGTCGCATGGAAAACCGGCACATCATGGAGTTACCACGATGCTTGGACAAGTGGCATGATTGGCCCCTATATTGTGGTGGTATGGATTGGCAATTTTGACAATAGCGGCCCGACGGCTTTTATTGGCGTGCGTTCTGCAGCGCCGTTATTTTTTAAGATTGCTGATGCTTTGCCAATTTTAAAGCCCAATGAAAAGCAACTGGTGCAATTGCCACCTAAAAATGTCGTGCGCGTTGATGTTTGTGCAGCCTCTGGCGATTTACCTAATGAATATTGTCCAAAACGAAAGCAAACTTGGTTTATTGCTGGCGTTTCGCCAATTAAAATTTCCAATCTACATCGACCACTCATGATTGATACACGCAGCGGCCAAATTGCCTGCCCGCCTTATGATAAGCCCTATATTAAACAAGAAATTTTTGAATTTTGGCCAAGTGATTTAAATGCATTATTTGATGCGGCAGGCTTGCCGCGGCGTAAACCACCCACTCAAAAAACATGTGGCATAAGGTTAAAATCTGACACTATATCGCCACCGCAAATTCGTTATCCGTTGGTAAATGTCACCTATGTTTTAAAACGCGATGATGAAAATGATCATATACGCTTAGAGGCAGACGCACCGGCCGGCGTAAAACGGCTCTATTGGTTTGAAAAAGACCGCTTTCTTGGCGTTGTAACACCGGGAACAAGCCTTGATTGGCGGCCAAAACAAGCAGGACGCATGCAATTACGGGTAAGTGATGAAAATGGCAATACCGCCTTGCGTAGTATCAATGTCAGTTTCAATTAGGCTGTAATGATTAAAAGGCAAAGTACAAAATTTTTTACGCTATAGCATTATAATAGCGATAAAGCTGAGATTAATTGTAGAAATTAACCTTTTAAATAGAAATATGGCATTTAGCTATTGAATAATGGACGCTGCTTATACAAAAAGGTAAATTAAGAATCTTTTTAAATAGGGGAAGTCCATGACTGTCTTAAAAAACGTCAAACTTCATATCATAGCATTTTTGGTGGTGATAGTGTGTGAAACTATTGGCTCCATGAGGTTTTCCTTTGGCAAATTTGCCATTGTGCTTTTTCCTATGCTTTTTGCAATGATTATTTCTGGCTTTATCAGTTTTCCAAAATGGAAAATTATTAGCTTTAAAGACGGTGACAGTGCTGGCAAAATGCTCACCATAGTACTTATTCCGCTTATTACCGCGATTGGGCTTGGCATTGGTCCCAATATTATGAAACTACTTGATGCAAAATTTGCCTTACTTATTCAAGAGTTTGGTCATTTTTTTGGTACCATCATAATCGGCATGCCAATTGCAGTCGCATTAGGCATGGGACGTGAAGCCATTGGCGCTACCTATTCGCTTGACCGTGAAGGCAATATTGCGATTATTGCTGAAAAATACGGTCTTAACTCGCCTGAAGGGCGCGGCGTTATGGCAATGTATATTTGTGGGACTGTTTTTGGTGCTGTGTGGATTGGTATTTTTTCAAGTGCGATAGCCAGCCTTGATATTTTCCACCCTTACGCTTTGGCAATGGGTGCGGGTGTTGGCTCTGGCAGTATGCTTGCTGCCGCATCAGGCTCAATCATTGAGTTTTATCCGGAAATGAAGGAGCAAATTCTTGCTTATGCAGGGGCTGCCAATTTAATGACGGGAATTTTAGGCATTTATTTTGCACTGTTTATTTCTCTTCCCCTTGCGGTAAAATTTTATGCCATTTTAAACCGCTTATTTGGGCGCAATAAAAACAATGAAAGTGCGGTAAAATGAATATTTTAGAAGTTATTTTTCTAACTATCTTATGCGGGCTATTGATTGTTGTTGCTCATTATATTGGCTATAGTGATGTTGATATAGTTGTATCGCTAACTGGTGTTGGGATTATTATTGGTGTTGGCATTTGCGGCTATATCATTGCAAAACTGCCGCTCTTTAACATGTTACCGTCCATTTTATGGATTTCTGCGCTTGCTATCCTCGTATCAAGCCCAATCTTTCCTTATCATGAAATTATCAATTTTTATGTAGCAAAAATTCCATTCCTAGCTATTTGTACACCAGTGCTTGCCTATGCCGGACTTTCCATTGGTAAGGATTTAGAAGCGTTCAAAAAAATTTCATGGCGCATTATTCCAGTTGCACTTGCAGTCATTGCAGGTACATTCATTTGTGCGACAATGCTTGCCCAATGGGCATTACATATTGAAGGCGCAATTTAAGTCTTAAAGCCAGCAGAATATTTTGGAGGTGTTTAAATGAATAAAGAAGAACTGAAAAAGAAAGTCTGCGCTGCAATTGAAGCGCGCCGCGATGACATTCTTGCCCTTGGCCGCTCTATTTATCATGAGCCAGAACTTGGCTATAAGGAAGTAAAGACTGCCGCAAAAGTTGAAGAAACCTTTAAGCGCATGCAACTGCCTTATGAAAAAGAATTGGCACTCACCGGAGTAAAAGCACGGTTAAAGGGCAAAAATTCCGATCATAGTGTGGCTGTCATCGGCGAATTAGACGCCATTATCTGCCATGAACACCCAAATGCTGATGAATTAACTGGCGCTGCCCATTGCTGCGGCCATAATGTGCAGATTGCCACAATGATTGCAGTTGGCATGGGTTTGCAAGATGCCGATGCCATGGAACATTTAAGCGGTGATGTGGTTCTATTTGCTGTTCCAGCGGAAGAATATGTTGAAATTGCCTATCGCAATAAACTTCGCCAACAAGGCAAGATTAAATATCTTGGCGGCAAGGCTGAACTTATTCGTCTTGGTGCTTTTGATGATGTTGATATGGCCATTCAAATGCATGTTGTTCCCGATAATAAACATGAGCGTTATTTACAATTATCAACCACCAGTAATGGCTTTATCGGCAAATTAATCACCTATAAAGGCCAACCTGCCCATGCTGCTGCCGCACCTTATGAAGGTGTTAATGCGCTTAATGCCGCCATGATGGGCATTATGGGGGTTAATGCTATTCGTGATACGTTTAAAGACCAAGACAATGTGCGCTTTCACCCAATTATCACTAAGGGCGGTGATTTGGTTAATGTTGTACCAAGCGATGTGCGTATGGAAAGCTATGTGCGCGCTGCCAATATTGACGCAATGATTGATGCCAATAAAAAAATTGACCGTGCATTAAAAGCTGGCGCAATGGCAATTGGTGCTGAAGTGGAAATTGAAGATCTTCCAGGTTATTTACCGCTTAATAATGATGCCAATATTAATGCGTTTTTTGAAAAAAATGCCGAGGAATTGGTAGGTAAAGACCGTGTTCGCCAAGGTAAGCACATGGCAGGCAGCACCGATACGGGTGATTTATCACAAATCATTCCACTTGCCCACCCTCATGCTGGCGGCATTGAAGGCACTTTGCATGGCAAGGATTATAAAATCTTTGATGAAGACACCGCTTATATTCGTTGCGCACAAGCCATGGCAATGACGGTGATTGACTTGCTTTATGGTGATGGCGAGGGCGCACAAAAAGTAAAGTCGGAATTTAAACCGCAACTTACCAAAGAAACCTATCTTAAATTGCTTGAATCTTTTTCAAGTAATTAAAACCAAAAAGCGGTAAAGGCATGCCTTTACCGCTTTTTTAATTCAGCTCATTCATTGCCTTTCGTGCAAAATAATTACCTTGATCTGCGGCTCGTTTTTACCTGCAAATATTTTATTTTGCCAAAATTTTTATCTGCACCAAACTCGATCAAGTTAAAATCTTTTGGTAGACTTTCCCGCCTATATTTGACCAATCTCTTAGCCGTTCACTTAAAGTCACCGTCAAGCACCGATGATTATCCGACATCTGGATGAATAAATTTTGCGAACTTAAACGTAATTTGCTTTGCCATATTTTCAATAAAAGGTGGATATCCTTTAATAATGCACCATTTAATTTGCCAAATGGTCATTCTTTATTTTAGTAATAACTTAACTTAATGGTAATTATGACTTTCCCTTTTAAAAACCTCAAGGTTTGAAAATAAGCGCCGGTTCTAGTAACATTAACCAAAGCTTTGAAAAGCGCTGTAAAAAAGTGAAATTTGCCGATAATAGCATTTTGACCAATAGTAAATATAGTAAGTTTTGCTATAAAGTTTAGATAGAAATGAAACAATTCAGATTTGGCTGTTTGATATGGATAATGAGAATAACCATTTAGCCTCGCAAAAAAAGAACCATGTGATTATTATTGGATCAGTTAATATTGATATTGCTGGCCGTTCTCATCAACCGCCAAAGAAAAGTGATTCAAATCCGGGTAAAATTAGCTATAGTTCGGGCGGCGTTGGCCGCAATATCGCTCATAATCTCGCGCTTTTAGGTGTCGATATTTCTCTTATCTCGGCAGTTGGCAATGATGTTTATGGCGATAATATCGTAAAAACAACTGCGCAAGTTGGCGTTGACATGACGCGCGTCATGCGTTTTGATGGTGAAAACACCTCAACCTATCTCTCGGTGCTTGATGAACACGGCGAAATGGTTATTGCTATTAATGACATGGATATTGTTCGCCGCATTGATGAAACCATGATTGCAAGCCATATGGATGCGATAAAAGCTGCGAATATTGTGGTGGTCGATTGCAATTTGGAGCAAACAAGCCTTAATTGGCTGTTAAACCAAAAAAACTTGCCAACTATTTTTGTCGATACTGTGTCAGCGCATAAATGCACTAAAATTCAAAATCTTTTAGCCAATATTAACACCTTAAAACCCAATTTATTAGAAGCGCAAACCTTAAGCAATATAGCATTTCATCAACAAAATGATGCATTTAAAATTGCCGATTGGTTCCACAAACAAGGCTTGCAAAACCTTGTGCTCAGTGCTGGCCAATTGGGGGTATTTTACAGCGAAAAAAATGGTGCTAATGGCTGGTTGCCGATTATCAAAACGGATATTGTCAATGTTACTGGCGCAGGCGACGCCATGATGGCAGGGCTTGTTGCTTGTAAACTGCAAAATATGCCCTTATCCAAAGCCGTTCATTTTGCCCAAGGCTGCGCTTCCATGGCCTTAAAAAGTCAATTTACTAATAATCCAGATCTATCATTCAAAAATGTTTTAAACTACTTGGAGTTATCCCATGTCTATGATGCCTAAGGTTGCTATTTCTGATGAATTTCTTGTCATCTCAGACGAAGTAAAGGCAGCGCTTGCCGCCAATGCGCCGATTGTTGCTTTGGAATCAACGATTATTTCTCACGGCATGCCTTTTCCGCAAAATGCGCAAACAGCATTAAAAGTGGAAGAAACCGTGCGTGCCAATGGTGCAGTCCCTGCAACCATTGCCATCATTGCTGGTAAAATGAAAGTTGGCCTATCGCGCGAAGAAATTGAGCTTTTAGGCCGTGAAGGCCATAAGGTTGCTAAAGTCAGCCGCCGCGATTTGCCTTTCATTGTTGCTGGTGGTTTAAATGGTGCAACAACAGTTGCTTCTACCATGATTATTGCAGCTATGGCAGGCATTAAGGTTTTTGCAACGGGCGGTATTGGCGGTGTACATCGCGGCGCAGAAGCAAGCTTTGACATTTCAGCCGATTTGCAAGAACTAGCTAAAACCAATGTTGCGGTTATTTGTGCAGGTGCAAAATCCATTCTTGATTTAGGATTAACCACAGAATATCTCGAAACCTTTGGCGTGCCGCTTATTGGTTATAAAACCAAATCCTTACCAGCTTTTTTCACCCGTACAAGTCCCTTTGAAACCAGTATTCAATTAGATAGCGCAAAAGACATTGCCAAAGCACTTTTTGTCAAATGGCAAATTGGTCTTGAGGGCGGCGCGGTGATTGCCAACCCAATTCCCGAGCAATTTGCAATGCCAGAAGAGCGCATTGCTGCAGCTATTGACCAAGCAGTAAAAGAAGCTGATGAACAAGGCGTTATTGGTAAGGATAGTACGCCATTCTTACTTGCCCGCGTTAATGAACTAACCGGCGGTGATAGCTTAAAATCTAACATTGAGCTGGTTTTCAATAATGCAATTTTAGCTGCAAATATTGCTAAAGAATACCAGTTAATCAGCGCTTAATCATTCAATTTTTTTTTGCTTAATGCCTTTTTAAAATTTAAAAAAACATTAAGCAAAACAAGCTTTTGGCATAGTTGTGCACCTGTGCCACTTTAAAATAGAGGGAAATAATATGGACATAATCCGCAGTGTTATCGGCATGATGTTCTTGCTGTTTATTGGCTTTTTATTTTGTAATAATAAAGCAAAACTCAGCTACCGAACGATTATTGCTGCATTTCTTCTTCAAGTAGTGCTGGGTGGCATCATGCTTTATGTCCCAGCTGGGCAAAGAGCTCTGGAATTTGCCGCACGCGGTATCAAAGCGGTGATGGATTATAGCGATGTTGGTGCGGTCTTCATGTTTGGTGGATTAGCTCAAGATGCGCCAATGAAGGCCACTTTTGGCAATTATGGTTATATTTTTGCATTTCGCGTATTGCCAGCGGTTATTTTTGTAACATCATTGATTTCTATCCTGTATTATCTGCGCATTATGGGGTTGCTGATCAAAGTTTTAGGCGGTTTATTCCAAAAAGCGCTTAAAATTTCTAAGATTGAATCTTTTATTGCGGTGACCACTATTTTTCTAGGTCAAAATGAAATTCCTGCTGCCGTTAAGCCTTTTGTTAAGCAATTAAACCGCAATGAATTATTTACCGCTATGGTAAGTGGTATGGCATCTATTGCCGGTGCAATGCTCATTGCTTATGCCGGCGTTGGCATACCAATCAAGTATTTGCTTGCAGCATCCTTAATGGCTATACCCGGTGGTATTTTATTTGCACGGCTTTTAAGCCCAGCTACAGAAGAATCTGTTGTCACATTTGATAATCTTGAATTTTCTGAAGCGCCAGCCAAGACTATTATTGAAGCTTTGGCTAATGGTGCTTTAACTGGTTTAAAAATTGCAGCAGGTGTAGCAACAGTTGTGATGACCTTTGTTGCGATGATTGCTTTATTAAACGGTATTGTTGGCGCGATTGCTAGCCACCCTTGGATCGGTTATGAAGGGGTAACAATTCAAGGCCTGCTTGGCTATATTTTTTCACCGCTTGCTTATATTATGGGTGTTAGCTGGCCAGATGCTGGTAGTGTTGGCAGCTTAATTGGCCAAAAATTGGTTATTAATGAATTTGTCGCCTATACCGAATTACAAACCATGCAGGCAACAGCAGTTTTAACCGATCCGCGCTCTATTGCCATTGTGTCGTTTGCGCTTTGTGGTTTTGCCAATTTTGGTTCAATTGGTGTTATTATTGGTGCGTTTTCTGCCGTTGCGCCAGAGCGTATTTCATTAATTGCACAATTAGGGCTACGCGCTCTCTTTGCTGCAACCCTATCCAATTTGATGAGCGCGACCATTGCCGGTCTCTTCTTATCAATAGCTGTTTAAATTAATCGGGCGAGAGCCTAATTACGCAGTTAAAACAAAAGGCCAAGCTAATACTTGGCCTTTTGATCTTATAATCGCAATGGGGTGAATATTGTGCAGGCAGTATTAAAAGCATTACATAGTCCCAGCATTTTTGATTTGCCAAACTATAGGCCCGAAAATGAAAACAGTTTTGCCTTTCTACTTCAGGCCATCATTGGACCCAAAGATGATAAAAGCAAGGAATGCTTTGATATAGAAGTTTGTACACCTCTATAATTGCAAGATCATTATACTGCTGCTGTTATTAATCGGGCAGCCATTCCTCAATTGTCACTTCAAAGGTCATACAAACATAGTTAGAGCCAGCAATAAACGGTCCACCAAAAACATTTCCATCGGTATCGGCAACCACTCCAGTTAATGATGCTTGAAGCGAATTATCCGGCTGTTCACGTACTTCACCAGCAATGCTGACAATTTCTACCGCTGGCCCTGATATTTTTTGGTAATTACCATCAATCGTGCCAAGGCAAGCATCAACAAGGCTGCCCAAAGCGCCGCGCACAAATGCATTCCGAAAACCTTGTGCAAGACATAATTTTTCAATGCCCTGTACCAAATCTTCATTAGGGGCAATACGTGCATAGGCGACACGGCCCATCTTGCCGCTTTCAACATAGGTTTGTTCAATATTATCATTCATCAAAGTTGCACTCATTTTCATAACCTTTATGATGTTCAAGCAGTATAGGGCTGCAATAGCGCAATATTGGTTTCTGGGTCGAAAGCTTGCCGCAGTTCAAATCCTTCAAAAGATGTCACCAATACTGAAATAGGAAACGGCCCGACAATGGAGGTTTCCGTCAATATATGGCCACCTTTCACATCGCCCGATTGCGTGCGCAATGAAGCATGACAATGAACAAGTGGTTTATCATCAAGACCAAATCCAAGGGTTGCATTGCCAAATACCATATAGGCTTCACCCGCATGTATTGGTTTTGTATAGGCAATAACTGCTTGTTTGCTTGGATCAGGTGGGGCAACACAATAATCTAGTTTTAAAAAATAACCGCCCAATATGGTGGTTGACACCGATTTAATACCAAGTTGTGCAAGGGGTTCTACCAAGCCTTGATAAAGTGATTTTTCCGGTTGCAAACTTAGTCTTATATGGCGTGAGGACGTTGCATGAGCGCTTTTTATGCGAACGGGATCAAATGCACCTTTATGGCGTAAAGTGCGCGGACGGGGAAATTGCGATGTAATAATTGCCTTCACTGAAACCCTCCTCCAAAAGTTGTGAACACAGTATTGTCGATCAAAGACTTAATGCCCATTTTATTCGCGGCTAAACCGGTTTTTATTATTTGGCATGATTTGAATATAGTTGTATTTTAAAAGAAAATCTTGCTTATTTATGGGGTGTAAACGCAAGTAAGCAGAACATTTTTAGGGGAACTTGCCATTATGAAGAACAAAAAATCTGTCGCCAACAAAGATAAGTTGGATCCTAAAATTGATTTTATGGACAAAAAAATATTATCGGCCTTGCGGCTTAATGGCCGCATCTCCATGGCCGAGCTTGCACAAAAGGTTGGCCTGTCACAATCGCCTTGTTGGTCACGGGTAAAGCGTCTTGAAACGATGGAGGTTATTAGTGGTTATAGCGCGATGATTGATCCAAAATCCATCGGCATGAAGGACCTTGTTTTTATTGAAATTACGCTTGATCGTCATGATGAAACCATTCTTGAACGCTTTGGTGACCATTTGGCAAGAATACCAGAGGTTTTGGAAGCCTATCTTGTTGCTGGCGAATATGATTATCTTGTCAAAGCTGTGGTATCGGGTACTGAACATTTTGAAGTATTTTTACGCGAAAAGCTTTATGGCATTGGCGGCGTTCGTCAATCACGTTCGACTTTCGCTTTGCGGGCATTAAAACAAAACCATTCGATTGACCCGGTTGAATGGCCATTAGGATCATAAGCCTAGCGCATGTTTGTAACATAAAAAGGCGGTTTTGGCTTTTTACAAGGACAAAACCGCCACATCATTTTGCAAAATGTTCAAGCCCTAGTCAATAATACCACCAATGGTAAAACCGCCATCAACAGCAAGATTTTGTCCCGTAATATAGCTCGACTTTTCCTCATCAAGCAAAAATGTAACAGCACCTGCCACTTCATAAGGTTCGGCATAGCGATGGAGCAACACCCGATCAGTCCAACTTTTGCGTGCTTCATCTGTATGCATCATTTTAGCCATTGCTGTTTCTATTGGCCCAGGCGACACGCTATTAACGCGGATTTTAAAGGGGGCAAATTCTACCGCCAAAATACGTGACATTTGGATAACCGCGCCTTTTGAAGCGCCATAGGCGGTGCGACCAAGATTACCGGTAATACCCGACACTGAAGCAATATTAACGATAGAACCACCACCCGTTTTTTGCATAACTTTCGCAACCTCGCGGCTCATAACAAACGAGCCGATGAGATTAATGTCAAGAATTTGCCGGAATTTTTCAACACCTGTTTCAAGCGCAGGAATATCGGCGCCAATCCCCGCCGAATTGACGAGACCACGCAGAGGCGACGCGCTTGCCGCCCATAAAGCGACTTGTTGCACCATGTTGTTTTCATCGGCAACATTTAATCGTTCAAAGCGAATTTGCTTTGCCTTTTCACCAAATTTTGTCTCAAAAGCTTGCCTTGCCGCTTCAATTGCATTTTCATTAATATCGGCCGCAATAATCGTCCAATCCTGCGCGAGCAATTGCTCACAAATCGCAAAGCCAATACCAGCCGCCCCACCCGTTACAATAATTGTTCCCTTATCAGACATTTTGTCCCTTTCTTATTTTCTTGGTTATTTTGTAATGCATTATATTTCGCCGCGCTGCTCCAACACTTCGCGCACCATTTTTTTGGTAATTTTGCCATAAGCTGATTTTGGCAAACTTTCCCAAAACAGCACTTTTTTTGGTAATTTATAGCGTGCGATTTTTGGTTCTAAAAAGCTGATAATTGCGCTTTCATCAATAATGCATCCCTTATGCGCGACACAAATTGCAATACCAACTTCGCCCCATTTGGCATCAGGAATACCTAAAATCGCTACTTCATCAATATCGGGATGGGTTAATAATTTTTCTTCAATCTCACGCGGATATACGTTGGAACCTCCCGAAATATACATATCGGACGCTCGTCCCGTGATATAAAGAAAGCCTTGTTCATCCATATGGCCAAGATCACCAGTGCGAAACCAGCCATGGCGAAATGCTTTAGCATTGGCATCATCATTATTATAATAGCCAGCAAAAACGGCGAGGCCGCAAACACAAATCTCACCGGTTTCAAAAGGCGCTAATTCCTTGCCATTATCATCTTGTACTTGCACCTGCATCGCGGTGCGCTCAATGCCGCAAGTGCCAATTTTAACATGGTCACCATCTTCAACGTCATGCAAAGCAGGCGGTAAAACAGTAATATTGCCAGTCACTTCACCAAGGCCAAAATATTGCACTAAGACTTTACCCAATTTGCGCAAGGCAAATTTTTGATCTTCACGATACATTGGCGCACCGGCATAAATCACATAGCGCAGGGAAGAATGATCATAATGATCTAAGCTTGGTGCTTCAGCCATCATTTTGGTAATGGTTGGCACTGTAAAAATATTGCTCACTTGCCATTTTTGCACCAATTGCCAAATTTCATTGGCATCAAATCTTTCACTACACGGTAGAATAGTTTTTACCGCGCGCGCCGTATTGACAAGTTGATGTATTCCTGCGCCATGCGACAAAGGCGCCACCACAAGTGAAGCATCATGATTTGTTGTTGCAGGCATTAAATCACAAAGATGATTGGTGACCACAAAGCCCATTTGACCATGGGTAAGCACAGCGGCCTTTGGCCGCCCTGTCGTACCCGAGGTGAAGAAAAACCAACAAGGATCATCATGCTCGACATCGCAGGGCAGAAATTTTTCACCCAAATATTGTGCAACCAGCCGATCATAAGACGGAGCAAAATGCCCCTCGCCGATCTCAATAATAATATCAAGGCTCGGTGTCGCCGCCTTTGCCGCAATGACGTGATCTGGAAAATCGCTATTGCAAATCATTGCCTTAGCGCCACTCGCCTCCACAAGATAGGCCACTTCATCGGCGGTTTGCCGAAAATTTGTTGGCACCCAAACCGCACCAAGGCGAAAGCAAACAAACATTGTTTCAAACATTTGCAAACAATTTTGCGATTGCACGACAATGCGATCACCCTTGCTGATCCCTAATTTACTAAGCGCGACGGCCATAGCATCAACCCGCGCATTAATCTCTTGCCAGCACAAAATTTGCTCACCATGAACAAAACCAATATCACTAGCAAAGCGCCTTGCTGCTTGTGCCAAAAAATGCGAAAGATTCATAACGCGTTTGCTGCAGGGTATAACGCCGCCCTTTGGTGCAAATGTGCTCATTTTAACCTCTCAAGAATTGAAACATAATTGGCAACGGCGACGCCGCCCATATTAAAAATGCCAGCCGCATTGGTATTGGCAATTTGCATATTACCCGCTTCACCCAGCAATTGCATTGCGCCAAGAATATGCATTGAAACCCCTGTTGCTCCGACAGGATGGCCTTTGGACTTTAAGCCACCGGAGGGATTAATCGGTAGGCGGCCATCTTTACGAGCAATGCCCTCGCGCACCACCTTGTAGCCCTCGCCCGGTTTTGCAAGCCCCATAGCTTCATATTCAATAAGCTCGGCAATGGTGAAGCAATCATGGGTTTCAACCAATTGTAGGTCATCAAGGCTCATATTGGCGGTGGCAAGCGCATCATGCCAAGCCTTGCGAGCGCCTTCAAAGGCAATTGGATCACGCCTTGATAGCGGCATAATATCATTGCGGTGGCTGCGTGCGCGAAAACGAATAGCACGCTGCATACTGCGGGCTGTGTCCGCATCAGCAAGGATAATGGCGCAAGCACCATCAGAAATAAGCGAGCAATCAGTACGGCGTAAAGGGCCAGCAACCAGCGGATTTTTATCTGATACAGTATTGCAAAATTCAAAGCCTAAATCTTTACGCATTTGGGCAAATGGATTGCTAACACCATTGGCATGGTTTTTAGCAGCTATCAGAGCTAGTTCTTCTGATCGGTTGCCATAACGCTGGAAATAGTTTTGCGCAATTGTGCCAAAAACGCCAGCAAAACCACCTGCAATATCAGCTTCTTCCTTGCGGTAGCAGGCATTAAGCAATATATCGCCAACTTCCGCTGTTGGCTTTGCTGTCATTTTTTCAGCGCCCACCACAAGTGCAATCCGCCCACGGCCAGATTCAATAAAATCAAGAGCACTATGCAAAGCTGCCGACCCTGTAGCGCAGGCATTTTCCATCCTTGTCGCTGGCGTATAGCTAAGGCGTTCATCGGCAAGTGCAACAAGGCCGGCTTGAAAATCTTGTTTGGAAAAGCCTGAATTCATAACCCCGACATAAATGCCATCTACCTCTTGTGGCTCAACACCGGCATGCTGTAATGCCGCACCAGAAACCCTTGCCATGAGGCTTTCGGTGTCGGGGTCTTCCAACTTTCCAAAGGGACTATGATGATAACCAATGATACAAGCTTTGGTCATTAGGAAACCTTTCTATGATTGATGAATGGCTGAATTTGATCTTGATCTTGCAGTTTTTTATGACTTTTAAGATGACGCTGCGAACGTAGAGCCGCAGTAATAATGGCCACTTCTTCACGCAAAAGCGGTAAAAGCTCTGCCCTTCGCGCATCATCAAGGCGATTTTCAATAGCAGCAATTGAAATAGCACCAAGGGGTTGGTCTTGCGCATCGTTAACAGCAAGCCCCATCCCCCACGAACCGGGCATTAAAATACCAGGATTAAAGGCATAGCCATTTTTTCGTGTTTCTTCGACACCGCGCCAAATAATTTCATTGCTATAATTTGGATATGAATCGCGTAATATGGCCTGATTTTGGTCAATAATTGCCGCAATATCATCATCACCAAGGGCAGAAAGCATCGCAAGACTACCTGCCCCAATGCCAAGAGGATGACGATCACCGGGTTTTAAAACCTGTGTGCGAATGGGAAAAGCCCCCTCCTCGCAATGGAGACAAACTGAAAAATTATTGCGGCGGACTGAGACAAATACGCTATCACCGCTCGCCTTTGCAAGCCGCATCAAGCTGCCAATCGACAATTGATGAAGACTAAAGCGTGAACCGGCAGCAAGCCCCAGCAAAAAGGCTTCCGGGCCAATAAAATACCGCTTATTGCCGCTATCTTGCTCAACCATGCCAGAACGGATAAGCGCAATAAGCAGCCGGCGCACTGTCGGCTTATGCAAATCCGCTTCCTTGATAATATCGGTAAGCCTGATACCATCTTGTCCAGCACTAGCCACCAATTGCATAACTTGCAAGGCACGTTCTATGCTTTGGGTACCGTCTTTTTTTGCACTGTTTTCCATTTTCAATGCTTTCCATTTGGTTATCTATAATAAAACAACCGCTTAACGCGGCCTTTTAAATGGCCGCAAACTATCGTCTCGCCCTTTTGCAAGGGACGCTGCAAAATATAATTTTTAGCAAAAGCATTTTAACGACTTTTATAAGGGTCAAAAATGCGGCGATAAAATCACCGCATTTTTAAAAAGCGTAAACGGCCTTAAACCAACTTGCCGGTATATTGTTCTAACAAGGACCAAGCTTCTTCTCCATATTGACCTTTCCAATAGGAATAGAAATCAGTTTGGCGAATGGCATCACGGAAAAGCTTTGTATCAACGCTGTTCACAATCATGCCTTTGTCTTCAAGATCCTTGGCAAGATGGGTGGTCATGGATTGCACGTCATTTCGCATATCTAAACCGGCCTGATTGATGTTTTTGGCAACAACTTCTTTCAAATCATCAGGTAATGCTCGCCAAGCACGACTATTGGCTAAATACCAATAGCCATCCCAGCTATGGGTAGTTAATGATAAATATTTTTGAACTTCATAAAGCTTTGCAGTTGAAATAACCGGCAACGGATTTTCATGCGCATCAATCACTTTGGTTTGCAAAGCAGAATAGACCTCGGCAAAATTCATACCAACGGGTGCGGCGCCAAGTGCCTTGAATAATGACGTAAAGCTTGGGCTCACTGGAATGCGTATCTTCATGCCTTTAAAATCTTCAGGCTTGTTGATTGGTATGGTTGACGTTGTCGTATGGCGAAAACCATTATCCCAAACCTTATCCATTGGCATCAAATTGGCTTTCATAATGGCTTGGCGAATATAGGCACCAAGATCACCATCCATCGCTTTCCAAACGGTTGGATAATCGGGGAAAAGAAAGCCAAGGCAATTAATCGCAGCAACTGGTACCAGCGTTGATAAAATAATCCCCGACATGGTAAAAAATTCAATGCCGCCAGAGCGAACCTGACTTAACATATCCGTATCCGATCCAAGCTGGTTGCTTGGAAAAACTTTTAATTCAAAACGCCCATCGGTTTCTTGTTTTAACCGTTCTGCCGCTTCCATTGCCCTTACATTCATTGGGTGGGAAAGGGGCAAATTATTGGCATATTTATAAGAATATTCAGCTCTTTGGGCGCGGGCAATATGGGGCGCCGCCAACATGCCTGCCGATAAAGCACCAACTTGTAATAATTTACGACGCGTAATCATGGATATCTCCCTTTTCATGATAAGCTAAACCGATAAAATATTTGCGTTTGTAATTTTTAACTTTGCTTAGAGAAAGCCGGTGGAAATCCACGGTATAAATGCCACCAAAAGAATGCCGATGAATAGCGCAAAAAGATAGGCGACAATTGGCTTCATACCCTTGACGGGATCAACACGAGCAATCGCACAAGCGCTATAATAACCAACACCAAAAGGCGGTGCAAAAAGTCCAATACCCATGGATAGAATGGCAACCATTGCATATTGCACCTCATTAATGCCAACTTGATGTGCAATCGGGAATAATAATGGGCCAAACAGAACGATAGCTGGAATACCTTCCAAAACCGAACCAAGAATAATAAAGGCAAAAATCGACACGATCATAAAAGTTGTCGCACCACCTGGTAAACCAATCATCACATCAGCTAAAGCCCGCGAGAAACCAGATTGTGTAAGCCCCCAAGCCATACCAGTCGCGCAGCCAATAATTAACAAAATGGCTCCCGATAGCGATGCTGTGTCCACCAGCATGGGCTTTAAGCGACGCCAATCAAAACGGCGATAAATGAAAAGACCGGCAAGAATAGAATAGACCACACCAATGGTTGAAACTTCGGTGGCGGTTGCTACCCCCTCAATCACCGCTGCGCGAATGATAAAAGGTAAAGCAATAGCAGGAAAAGCGATAAAAAAGCTGATTAGGATTTCTTTTTTTGCAACTTTTTGCACAAAGCTTAAATCTTCATGCCGATAGCGCCACCACACCACAAAGCACAACATAATGCCAAGGACGATAGAGGGTAAAATACCACCAGTAAACAAGGCCGCAATTGAAACACCCGTCACAGACCCAATAGTAATCAGCACAATAGATGGCGGTACAGTTTCGGTTTGGGCGCCGGTTGCTGCTAAAAGTGCAACAAGGTCGCCCTCTTGCGCACCGCGTTTTTTCATTTCGGGAAAAAGCACTGGTGCAACCGCGGCCATATCAGCAGCCTTAGCACCAGAAATACCCGACACAAGATACATGGCGCCAATAAGCACATATTGTAGGCCACCATGTACACGGCCCAGCAAATTGGCCAAAAAAGTTACCATTGCTTTCGCCATACCGGTCATTTCAATGAGCATGCCAAGGAAAATAAACAAAGGCACCGCTAAAAGGATACTATGGCTCATGCCTTCATCAATACGGCCAGCAAGAACCAGCAATGGTGTGCGGGTTGTCAAAGCAAGATAGCCAAAAGTTGCTAGGCCAAAAGCAAAAGCAATAGGAATGCCAGACAGCACACAAACTGCAACGCCGCCAACAAAGAAAATAACCAAATTAATATTGCCAAGATTAAAAAGCACCGGTTGCAATAACCAGAATATGCCAATAATAACGGCAGAAAGCGCTAGCGCCGAAAATACCAGCTTAGGTTGTTTTTGCTGCAATAGACGCAAAATAGCAAACACAAACATAATAACAAACCCCACCACTAAAGCAGCAGCGCGCCAAGAATTTTGTAAACCAAGCGCAGCGGTGGTAATATAGGCTTCTTCCTCGGCATATTCAAACGCATGGGGAATGATTAAGACGAAAAATACCAGCCCCGAAACAATTGCCAAAACATCACAAAAAGCACGCCCTTGTTCATTAAATTTAACAACAAGCGCATTCATACGCATGTGATGACCACGGCGAAATGCAATAGCTGCACCAAGCATCGCAAGCCAAACAAACAAAATGGATGCAAGCTCGTCACTCCACAAAATGGGTTTGTGAAATATATAACGGGCCACAACACCGGCAAAAAGGATAATAATTTCAATCGCGACGAGAATAGCCACCGGAATTTCTACCATATGCGCAAGCCATTTTTCAACGTGACTAGCCCATAATGCTAATTTAGATTTCTGCTGATTTTGCTCAAGACTATGCTGTCCAGATGATGGCATATAAATTCCTCCCAATTATGTATTGCTCCAACAATACATAATACTGCCATACCCCCTATTTATCTCTATCGCTCCACCGATATAGATGCCAAGGGAACTCCTCCAATGTGGCAGCGACTATCAATCAGGCTCCTCCCCGAATGCGCCCTATATTTTCTTAAAAATGGTTTTTAAAACATCAACCAACTTTATCAATAATATGGACCCTATAGTCACTTAATTTTTAGTATTATCCTAAATATTTTAATTTGCAACCAGAAAAATTGCCTAATAAAGTGCATTTATACTAAAATTTTGGCAATTATTGATAAAATTAAATATATTTATAGTCCATATTATGGATCTTTTACATTGATAGAAGCAGAATTTTCGGCAATTATCATTTGTTTTATCTATTATTATATAATTTTGATGATAAATTTTTTAAAAAATTGCTAGGAATATAAAGTTGCATTTTGTAAAAAATTATAAGAGGCATATTTTAAAAGGATATTTTGTTGCAACACTATTTATGGCACAAATATTTTTCTATTAAATCCAGCAATGATAAAAAATACAAAATTGTGGTTATTGGTTTATTGATGTATAAAGCTTGACGCGGATTTTTATGAAACTGCTACACGTTTTGCTTATCCTAATCAAACAAATCTTTAAAGGACGTTTGCATGACCATTATTAACCGATTTTTTGGCGCTGTAATAGCAATAGCTTTCACATTATTTTGCACTTTTTCAGCCCATGCCAGCGATAAAAATGGCCTTGACATATCAGTTTACAACCCAGGCGATAAAGGTATTTTTGCCGTATCTTCTGAAATTATCACCGGCCCAAGCGAAGTGATGCTCATTGATGCGCAATTTTCGACCCTTGATGCCACCAAATTGGTAGAAGAAATCAAAGCAACTGGCAAACCATTGAAAACTATTTTTATCAGCCATAGCGATCCTGATTATTATTTTGGTTTGGAAACGATTAAAGCCGCTTTTCCTGATGCCAAAATTTTATCTACCCCACAAACCGTTGCTCTTATTGAGGCTACCAAAGATGATAAATTGGCTTTTTGGAAAGATATTTTAGCAGAAAATGCGCCAAAAGCTTTAATTGTTCCACAGCCATTGGAAGGCGATACACTGACCCTTGACGGCCACGACATTAAAATTATTGGACTTGATGGCCCAGCACCTGAGCGCACAACCTTATGGATTGCAGACAATAAAGCAGTTATCGGCGGTGTCGTTGTTTTGGCGAACGAACATGTTTGGATGGCAGATACACAAAGTAAAGAAGCAAGAAGCAATTGGATAAAAATTCTTGATAAGATTGAAGCTTTACAGCCCAAAATGGTAGTACCAGGTCATTTTATTGATAATAAGGACGGCAGCAAGCCATTCACCCTTGCATCAGTTCAATTTACACGCGATTATATCAATGCCTTTGAAGAAGAAGCCGCAAAAGCCAAAAACAGTAAAGAGCTTATTGCAGCAATGGAAAAGCGCTATCTTGACCTTGAAGGTAAAACTTCTTTAGAAATGAGTGCGCAAGTGATAAAAGGCGAGCGTCAATGGCCAGCAAAATAGGCCTAATGGCTGAAGTTAGAATTAGTGCAAGAATTTTTTAACTTAAAAAACCAAGCCAAAGAAGCAAAATATTTAAGACGAAAAGCGAAACCTTAAGCATATAATTAAATAAACTTTTCGTCTTGCCGATTGCCGTTATTTTTGTGTGTTTTATAGAAATAATCCTAAAGCTATTCATAAATAACTTTGTGCTTATTTCTTAAAGAGTTATCTATATAGTCCACTACATTTTCTCCGGTAACACTTTCAATCTTCAACCTTGCTTTTGATAGATCGAAGTTTTTCCATATAAATCTTATATCTTGTGGCAAAGCATGAAGAAAATGCTGAAAGTTATAATAGTTATTGCCAATATAGGCCCATTGATGACCAATGGAAAATCCAACCTCACAAAAAAAATCTAATTCACTAAAAATCTTATCGCCTTCAATAATAATTTCGGGTTTTTGCACGTCAACAAAACCAAATGAAGAATAGATACTTATCAGATAGTATAATTTCCACTTTTCTGACTTATTTTGCCAAACACGTTCAGTCGGCGACAATTTGAGCAAACCATTGCCAAATTCATCAATGAAAAGATGATTAAAATCTGTGGTTTTAACGCGCAGTATTAGAATGCTACCATTGTATTTAGCATCAATCACATGAAGAAAAATTTTTTCGCCATAAGGTTTATCTGCATTTTTTAAAAAAATATCGTGAATTTTAAAATCGAAATGGTCATGAATATTATAATTATTAATAATTATATCTACAATAATATCTTTATTCGTTTGTTTAACAAAGATATTTTGACAGGACATAATTGGCGCAGCTTGATCAATTTTGTAGAACTTATACGGCATGCTGTTCACTTAAATGATCCTTTCAACATCCACATGTTCTTTTAATAAATAAAAAATATCGTCAGCATTCGCATAAAACATTGGTGAAAAACCCAGTCTCATTGAATTTTGACAATCTTGGTCAATTAATATGCGAGACCGTTCATAGTTTTTCCAAATTATTTTTGTGTCTCTTGGCAAGCTATCGAGGCAATCACTAAGCGCATCTAAATTCCATCCAAAATATGCCCATTGATTATGATTTAATAGAAAACCTATTTCACAGTAAAAATCGAGGCAACCATCAATAATATTGCCATCAATGACAATAGTTTTAGGATAATCAGTGCTGCGCCACGGTACAGCACTAAGATATTTAACCTTGTCAACGGTATTAAAATTTTGCCAAACTCGTTCACTATTATGAAAATTGAAATATAAATTAGTAGCAAAGTCGAATAAATCGCTTTTCAACGGGTCTTTTTCAACATGATTATAGGTTAAAATATAACTAGTATTACACTTTTCGATTGTTTTGATATTGATATATTCACAAATGTAAAGATCATTAATATAAAAATATAATCCCATTCTCTGGTTGTAAAATTGCTCAATCGGGATCTCAGGATTTAAAACGATAAAGACTTTTTCATTATGAAAAATTGAAAAAATATTGCTTATAAATTCGGCCTTAATTGACGGATGGTCAATTTCATCCAATTCCAAAACATATTTAAACTGACAATCCTCTATATCCATTTTGATACTCTTTAATATTTTACATAATTATCATTTGTGAGGTTATATAAGATTGATCGCAACTATCCATAAAACCATAAACTATGGTAAGAATTCTCAAAGCCTCTATACATTCAAAACCATTATTTCAAAAAGGCTGCGCCGGCATTAATATTTAAAATGGATTAGCGCAGGAATAAAAGCTTTCTTTATAGCAGGATTTTGCAATGTCTTTTGCTTTTTTAATATCGCTTTCATTTAATTCTTTTGCCATGCGCTTTAGCTCATTTCCAATATTATCATCAGTCCGATCACTCAATAAATGTGCCACCTCACAAAATGTATAGCCTGCAAGCTTTTCTGGATTTGTTCCACGACCATCAAACAGCATTGTGCCATAAAGGCATTGATAGTTCTTGCGAAAATCATCCGCGGCACGTTTACCCCACAGCAAAGCTTGTTCATCATTCTGCTCAACACCATCTCCATTTAAATAGGCCATAGCAACATAAGCTTGGCTATCAGTATCGCGTTTTTGAGCGGCGTAAAAAGAATACTCAAAGGCAGATTGCAAATCTTTACGAACGCCGATACCTTTTGCATAAAATATTGCAAGTTTCCCATACGCCTTAACCTCACCGTCATTCGCTGCTTTTTCATAGTAATAGAAGGCCCGTTTAGGATCTTTTTGAACACCTAACCCATCTTCAAAATAGGTACCAAGCCGATAAAGTGCTTCCCTATTATTTCGATTTGCCAATATAAGCAGCCATTTATAAGCCTTCAAATAATCTTGATTATTTTCAAACTGATCATAATAGTCTGCTAATGCCATTTGAGCATTTTCCAAACCAAGCCAAGCCGCAGTTTCTGTCCACGCTAATGCTTGTTTGATGTTTTGTTGTGAAACATTGATGCCTAAACCAAATAAATCACTAACATAAGTTCGGCCTTTAACTTTAATCTCGCCAAGTCGTTCAAGATAAAAATAAGTTTGTTTCAAAATGACCAAAGTTAGTTCATTATTTCCATTTGGGATATCTTCTGGTACATATATCGATAACCAAACATCTGCAAAAAAGAGTTCAGCTAAAAATATCTCATAGGGCGTATCACCAATGGTTTCATGCGCAGGGTCAATACCGTCTAAAAACCGAAAATTGTAGCTGAGAATTTTGCCATTTATTGCACTATCTCTTTCATCAAGCTGCAAAATGTTCATTAAAACTGTTGAATGGGTAACGCCAGTTTGCCCAATGGAGCCGATATTTTGGTTAACATTATCTTGTTTTTGTGCATAAACCGGCGAACTGACGAGACCGCAAACCAACACAAAGCTAAACAGATTTTTTTTAAAATAAATCACGTTGCACCATAAGATTGGCAACATAAATGCAAACGATATAATTCTTAAAAAAACTTTGTTTAAATATTTCTGCATATATTGACGCCTTTTGAACTTTTATATCAATATTTTAGCATAAACAAAAATACATAATTGGTGTATTGATATATTTGATGAGAATATTAAAATAATATCTAAAAAAAGAAAGATATTTAATTAAACGAAATAGTTGGGGAAAATAAATTTACAGCAAAGAGCATATTCATTTAACATGGTAATTATTTGGTATAACTTATTATAAACCGCCAATATCTATAAATAAAATTTTATATCTATAAAATGTTAATTTAATTTGGATAAATTATATTATAAATATAAATTCAACAATATTTCAAAGGTATAAAAATAAAATTACTATTTAATTATTTAATATTTAAATAAACTTACATCGGTTTTTTAAAAGATAAAAATCAATATAAGAACTATTCTATATTTGGTCCTATATTATCAAAATCTGTTTAAAATGTCGAAATGCAATTGCAATTTGTGACATATTCCATTAAAGATTTCTTAATAACTTAAGCTCGTTTTCATGCCTAATTTTGCAAGAAACCGTTTTAGGGGCTTGTTTTATTGTCTTTTTTTTAGAATCGGAGGATTATAAAGGATGAAAAAATTCCTTTTAGCCACGCTCGCAACCGCGTCGTTGTTTTTTACCGCACAAGCCAATGCTGAAGATATCAAAATTGGTTTGATGACAGGTTTGACCGGGCCTTACGCAAGTGAAGGCCAAGACATGAAGCGCATTATCGAATTGATGGTCGAGGACATTAATGCCAAAGGTGGTATTAATGGCGACAAGATAAAGTTAATTATTGAAGATGATGGCTCAACGCCAGCGACTGCTGCAACGGCTGCAACCCGCCTTGTTACTGCTGGTGTTCCAGCTGTTATAGGCACTTACGGTTCAGCAATTACTGAAGCATCGCAAGATATTTATGACGAAGCTGGTGTGGTACAAATTGGTACTGGTTCAACCTCTATCCGCCTTACAGAAAAAGGCTATGAACGTTTTTTCCGTACCGCGCCTCGCGATGACGAACAGGGCCGCGTTGCCGAACAAAGCATTAACAAGCTAGGTTTTAAAAAAGTAGCCATTTTGCATGATAGCACTGCTTATGCAAAAGGACTTGCTGATGAGTTGAAAGCTGAAATTGAAAAGCAAAAACGTGAAGACATTGTATTTTTCGATGCATTGGTACCTGGCGAAAGTGACTATTCAGTTGTTTTGACTAAAATCAAGAGCGAAAATCCTGATGTTATCTTCTTCACCGGCTATTATCCAGAAGTTGGTCTTTTGCTGCGCCAAAAGAAGGAAATGGGCTGGGATGTGCCAATCATTGGCGGTGATGCGTCAAACCACGTTGATCTCGTCAAAATTGCTGGTAATGCAGCAGCTAAAGGCTACCGTTTCGTTTCCCCTCCTATGCCGGCAGATCTTGACACGCCAGTCACTAAAGCTTTCCTTGCATCTTATGAAGCAAAATATGGTAGCGCGCCTGGCTCAATTTGGTCTATCGCCGGTGGCGATGCTTTGATTGCACTTGTAGATGCAATTAAAGCTAAAGGCACAGATTCAGAAGCAATTGCCGACTATCTTCATAATGACCTTAAAGATGTTGACGTCTTATCAGGCAAGATTTCTTTCAACGAAAAAGGTGACCGCGTTGGCGACCTTTATCGCCTTTATGAAATTGATGAAAACGGCAAATTTGTCATTCAGCCGCAGTAATTTGCAATTTTAAAATGAAAGAGGGTGACCTCTAATACAAAACCTGCCTTTTACAAAAAGGCAGGTTCTTTCATACTTCCACGTCAAATTGTTGACGCACGGAAGAGGAGTTTATTGAATGGATGTTTTCCTAACCCAGTTGAGCAATGGTCTCGCCATTGGCAGTATCTATGCGCTCATTGCTCTTGGTTATACCATGGTTTATGGTATATTACGGCTTATCAATTTTGCCCATGGTGACCTTTTTACAATTGGTGGCTATTTTGGCTTCACCCTTTTGGTCAGCTTTGGTTTACAAGGCCATGTCAGCCCACTTATTATTCCGTGGATTTTGATTATTATGGCCGCTTGCGGTGTTGGCGTTATTGGTGTTGCACTTGAGCGCGTTGCCTATCGCCCCTTACGCAATTCTAATCGGCTTGCCGCAGTTGTTTCGGCCTTTGGCGCTTCAATCTTTTTTGAAAATGCTTTGAAATTGATTTATTCACCAAGAAGCCAATCTTATCCTGCTGATCTTATTACCCTACCCAATATCCCAATTTTTGGTGTGGATATACCAGCAAAGCGCCTTATCATGTTCGGTACTGCTGTTCTTTTGATGATGGCTCTTTATTGGTTTATCAACCGTACGCGCCAGGGCACAGCTATTCGCGCTGTTGCAATTGATCAAGGCGCTGCAAAATTGATGGGTATTAATGTTAATCGTATCATTTCACTCGTATTTTTCATCGGTCCTGCGCTTGGTGCTGCAGCTGGTGTTTTGATGGGGCTATTTTACGGACAAATTAATCCAGAGATGGGTTTTGCTTTTGGCTTGAAGGCCTTTGTTGCTGCAATTATTGGCGGCATTGGTAATATTCCTGGCGCTATGATTGGCGGCCTATTACTTGGAGTTATCGAAGCAATTGCTGGCGGCTATATTTCAGGTAGCTGGAAAGACGCAATCGCCTTTGGTGTTCTTATTGTCATTCTGATTTTTCGCCCGACCGGTATTCTGGGCGAACGAGTTGCGGATAAAGTCTAATGGAAATATTAAAAAACAACAGATATATCGGGCTTTGGATCGGAATATTTTTCTTTATCCTACTTAGTTTAGTAAGTTTTTGGCTTAATTCACATGGGGCAAATGACTGGTTGCGCACGCTTAATACGATTGGTATTTTTGCGATATTGGCGTTATCACTCAATGTTATTTTAGGCCAAACTGGCCTGTTTAACATGGGTCATGCCGCGTTTTTTGCCCTTGGCGCTTATGTTACAGGTATTCTTAACACCTCTTTGGGGTTGCCAATTATCTACACATTGCCAATTGCTGCGTGTATTGCTGGCGCCTTTGCCTTACTCGTTATCCTTCCTGTTATTCACCTACGCGGTGATTATCTTTTGGTGGTCACCATTGGTATTGGTGAAATCTTGCGTATTGCATTGATTAATGACATTTTTGGCCTAACCCAAGGTCCAAACGGTATTACAGCAATTAAGCGTTTTGAATTATTTGGTTTCAAATTTACTTCGCAATATTCGCAATTTTGGTTGATTTGGGCTTTTGTCGCTTTTACAGCTTTGTTATTCTATCTTTTGGAACATTCGCGTTTTGGCCGTGCATTAAACTATATCAAATATGATGAAGTTGCTGCATCGGGTAATGGTATTAATATTGTTCGCTATAAATTGCTTGCTTTTGCTGTAGGTGCATTTTGGGCCGGCATTGCAGGCGCTATTTATGCGCCTTTCATTCGTACCATTTCACCAGGCCTTTTTGGTTTCAATGAATCCATCGTCCTTTTTGCGATTGTTGTACTTGCTGGTGGCGGTAATATTATTGGTGTGGTTATTGCTACATTCTTATTGGTTGGCTTCAAAGATTTTTTAACCAAAAACTTTGGCGACTGGAGCATGCTAATTTTTGGCGCCATGATGATGATCATTATGATTTTGCGTCCGCAAGGCATTATGCATCCACGCCGTCGCCGGTATAAGGCACGCGATCTGGTAGGTAAATTTGCGAGCGGCATTAAGCGATCCGAGCGTAATTTCAGCCAAGATAAAGTGGGAGAAAAATAATGACCCTTTTATCTGTACAAAATCTCACAAAGCGTTTTGGCGGCCTTGTGGCAGTAAATGACGTATCATTTGACGTTGAAGAGCAAATGGTGCTTGGCCTAATTGGCCCAAATGGTGCTGGTAAAACAACGGTTTTCAATTTGATTACCGGCAATTACACGCCAACATCTGGTTCGGTCATTTTTAATGGCCAAAAAAACAATGGCAATGCACCTTACAAAATTGTGCAAAGCGGTATTGCACGTACCTTCCAAAATATTCGTTTATTCCAACAAATGAGTTGCTTGGAAAACGTCCTTGCTGGTCGTCATTGCCGCATGAAATCTGGCTTGATTTCGTCAATGTTTCATTTGCCAATGATGCAAAGAGAAGAAGCTGCTGCGGTTGAACGCTGCATGCAGGAGCTTGCCTTTGTTGGGTTGGATGCGCAATTTGCTAATGAAGCTGGTAATCTTTCTTATGGTAACCAACGCTTGTTGGAAATTGCTCGTGCCCTCGCCTCTGACCCTAAAATCTTGATTTTAGACGAGCCAGCTGGCGGTATGAATGATCAAGAAACAGCTGAATTAACTGAACTGATTGGCGCAATTAAACAACGTGGTATCACCATTTTGCTTATTGAACATGACATGAATCTGGTTATGAAAATTTGCGATAAGCTTGTTGTGCTTGAATATGGTTCCAAAATTGCCGAAGGAAAGCCGGAAGAAGTTCGGGTTAATCCAAGAGTGATTGAGGCCTATCTAGGCGCTAGCGAAGAGGAATAATCTAATGTCCAACTCTAACGCTTATCTTGAAATTAAAGATTTGCATGTCAAATATGGCAATGTTGAAGCCTTGCATGGCGTCAATATCAAGGTGCAAAAAGGCGAAATCGTCACTATTCTTGGTGCCAATGGCGCAGGTAAAACCACCACACTTGGCTCGATCAGTGGTCTTGTCAAGCCAAGTTCAGGCGAAATTCTTTTTGAAGGTCGTTCGATCCAAAAGCTAGATAGTAGTGAAATTGTTAAGCTTGGCATTACCCAATCGCCTGAAGGACGACGGGTATTTGGTACTTTGACCGTGCAGGAAAATTTGCTGCTTGGCGCTTATACCAATCACGACAAGAAAAATGAAAAGGAAATCCTTGAGTGGATTTTTGATCTTTTTCCACGTTTGAAAGAGCGCTTGCACCAGCTATCCGGCACCTTGTCGGGTGGTGAACAACAAATGTTAGCAATTGGCCGTGCCATGATGGGCAATCCTAAAGTGTTGTTGCTTGATGAGCCATCCCTTGGCCTTGCACCAATTTTAGTACGGCAAATTTTGCAAGCTGCAAAAGAAATTAATAAGCGCGGTGTAACGGTTATTTTGGTTGAACAAAATGCCCGTGCTGCCTTAAAAATTGCCGATCGTGGTTATGTAATTGAAGTAGGGCATGTGGTTTTGGAAGATGAAGCATCAAAATTGCTTGATAATCCAGAAATTCAAAAAGCCTATCTTGGCGGTTAAAAAATTTCAAAAGGCAGCTTTGGAGCTGCCTTTTTTAATGGCTTTAGCCAAGCCATTGTAAATAGACTCTAATTACATTCAAAACTGTTTTGCTGTTAAAGTGAAAGTGACTTTAATTGCTTTATTCTAGTTTATCGCAATAAAAACGAAAATTAACACATATTTCCAATGCGTTAAGCAGCTAAAAGCAGGTAGATAAATTTTTTATCAATTGCTATGGAACGCTATTGCAACGCGCAAATAATTTAACCTACAATGATAGCAATCATTTCTTTATAACAATAATTTGATTCATCAATTCTATCTTATGGCTAAGTTAGCCAATATGGTATATATAGCAAGGCTCCATAAAGAACTGGACTCCAGTTTAAGCGTGGATTAACGTCAAAAGCGGGCTGGGGCGCTATAGGGGTGATTTAAGCCGATTTTGATTTCTATACCCTATCTTTGAAGGATAATTATGGTTTCTACACATATCGGTTTTCCCATCGAGACAGTTATTGTCTTTCTTGCACTCTCTATTGGCGCAATTTTCATTGATCTTTTTATGCATCGCAATGATCAAGCTATTTCCTTGAAAAGTGCGGCGCTTTGGTCCGTTTTTTGGGTTATTGTTGCAATGGCTTTTGCCCTGTTTCTTTATATTCATCACGGATCTGAAGTTGCAAGCCTCTTTGTTACCGGTTATGCGCTTGAAAAAGTGCTTTCGGTTGATAATCTATTCGTCATGATGGCGATATTTTCTTGGTTTTCTATTCCCGATCGCTATCGCCATCGGGTATTATATTGGGGAATTATCGGCGCAATTGTTTTTAGAGCAATCTTTGTAGCAATTGGTACCGGCCTATTAAGTTTAGGGCCCTATGTGGAATTACTATTTGCATTGATTGTTGCTTGGACCGCAATAATGATGCTGAAGAGCAATGGTGATGAAGATGAAATCGAGGATTACTCGCAACATCTAGCCTATCGTTTGGTTAAGCGGTTTTTTCCAATTTGGCCAAAATTATCAGGCCATTCATTTCTGTTAACTCAAAAAGAAGTTGATGCGGAATTAGCAAAACCTGAAAATAAAGATATTACAATCGGCCGCGCTACCAAAGCTGCATTATATGCAACGCCACTAATGCTATGTGTCGCCGTTGTTGAGCTATCTGACGTTATGTTTGCCTTTGACTCGGTGCCAGCAATTATTGCCGTTAGTCGTGAACCTCTCATAGTTTATAGTGCAATGATGTTTGCAATCTTGGGCCTTCGTACCCTGTATTTTGTACTGGAAGCATTAAAAAAATATCTTTCGCAATTGGAAAAAGCAGTTATCGTTTTACTATTTTTCATTGCCTTTAAGCTTGGCCTAAATGCAACGGATCACATTTGGCATCATGGTTATAGTCTTTCTGCTACCACCAGTCTTTATGTCGTTTTGGGTGTATTAGCGCTTGGCATAATTGCAAGTGTGATTTTTCCCGATAAGTCCGATGAGGAAGAGCAAAAAAACTAAGCTATTTTGATAAAATATCGCAATTCGTGGGTTTTATTGCGTGTGGTATGCGCTTATCCCACGCGCTAAGTGTGTACCGCGCGTTGCTATTATTATATTAGAGCGCATTTCGATCTGATTGGATCAGATCGGCGCTCTAATTCATTGTTTACACGGCGATTTATCTGCGAAACTCGCTTTATAATTTTTATAAAACGCTTTAAAGAAAAATATCATTTCGCTCCATAATATCAGTGATTTTTGAACGGCTAGCATCAAAATCTACATCATCGACATCAATGATCGCTTGATTAGCAGCGCTATGGCTCAAATATGCTGCATGACCTAAACAGGCGGCAATCGCTCTTAGCTCATCGTCGGTAAAATCAACAAAAATATCTGCTGGATCAGTTGAATAGCCGTGGTCTTGATTATTGATAAAAGATTGAATTTTGTCCTTTAAAGCAATGATATAGGGCTGCGTTGCACCAATTAATAAGGGAAATTCCCAATCATCATCCATAGTTAAGCATAATTTTAAGGTCTTTTTTATAATGGTTAAATCTTCAATGGTTAAAAAAAATCTACAAATCATAATCGGATTGATCCACTTATTTAAAATAATCGCAATCTTATTTATTAATGCATAAAATTAAATATATGCGATATATATAAAATCAAATTCAAGAATTATAATTAAAATATTAGCAAATATCTTGTTAAATGCCTATTATACAGCTTTGCGGGATTTTTTTAAAGCGAATGGTGTGAGATGACAAAACGCTCAAATGAGACCAGACATCAGCATATTCTAAATGATATTAGCGATAAAATCTTAACCGGTAAATGGAGTCCTGGTTTCCAATTACCCTTTGAGGTGGAGCTTGCCGAGCATTATGGCGTTTCACGCATGACCGTCAATAAGGTCATGACGCAGCTTGTTGCTGCTGGTATGATTGAGCGGCGGCGTAAAAAGGGCAGTTTTGTACGCATGCCACAAAGCCATGCTGCTGTTTTGCCGATTAACGAAATTTCAATGGAAATTGAAAGCCTTAATCTTTTCTATAGCTATAAAATACTATCCGACACTATCCGCAAAGCGGATAGTCATGATAAGCTTCATTTAGACATTGAAGATGGTGGCCTTGTGCGCGACATTAGCTGTTTGCATTATGGTAATCACCATCCATTTTGTTTAGAACGGCGTTTAATTAACCTTGTCAGCGTTCCCGAAGCAAAAGACGCAGATTTTTCTACCATAGCGCCCGGTAATTGGCTGGTAGATCAAGTCCCGTGGAGCAGCGCTCATAACGAGATTAAAGCCCGCAATGTCAATGCATCTACCGCTAAAATCCTCAATATTGGTGAGCATAGTGCTTGCCTTTGTGTTGAACGTTTTACCAAAAATAATATTGGTGTGGTGACGTTTGTAGAACTTACTTATCCAGGGGATCATCATAGCATAGTCGCCGAATTTACCCCCAATGCAAGTTAAAGCAGCTCAACAAGGTAAAAGATAGTTTAAACAGGCGATGAAATTGCCGCAGGAACATTTTTATGAAGCGTTTAAAATTTATTGTGTTCACGGTTTTAATTGCAACTGGGTTTTTCACTGCAATACCTTATCAATCTTTTGTCGCATTTGCGCAAACACAAGGGCAAAAAATAAATGCGTTGCAAAAGGCTGCTGAGCAAGGCGATGTTGACGCGATGTATAATCTTGCAACGTTTTATATTGATGGTAACGAGATGGAGCAGGATTTTAATAAAGCCCGCGATTGGCTATTAAAAGCTGCGGAACAAAATGATATGAGAGCCGAGCGCATGTTGGGCAAAATTTACCAAGATGGCCATGGCGTTCGCGCTAATGATGAAGAAGCGGTAAAATGGTATAGGAAAGCCGCAGAACAAGGCTATGCACAAGCGCAAAATGATCTAGGAGTGATGTATCTTAATGGCGATGGTGTTGCTCATGATTATGACGAAGCATTTAGATGGTTTAAAAAAGCCGCAAACCAGAATTGGCCCATTGCCTATACCAATGTTGGCCTTAGCTATTATATGGGGCGTAGCGTACAAAAGGATAGGGATGAAGCGCTAAAATGGTTTAAAAAAGCTGCTAATGCCGGTGATGACGGTGGCCAATATTGGTTGGGTGTTTATTATCAAACTGGCAAATATGTTGAACAAGATTATCAACTGGCGTTAAAGTGGTTTTTAAAATCTGCCGATCAAGGCTATGCACAAGCGCAAAATGCTATCGGTTTGATGTATTTAAACGGCGAAGCTGTCAAAAATGACAATAAGCTTGCATATTATTGGATGGCCTTGGCCTATTTAAACTCCAATAAAAACAATAAATTATTTGAAAATAAATATGAAGCATCCAAATTTATTACAAAAGCACAGCGCAAAATGATGGATAGAGCCGCTAAAGCCTGCTTTAAGTCCAATCATGAGAATTGCCCTTTGCGCGCACTTGTGCAAAATCACCAATAGGACCCATATAGTTTTGCTCAAGGTTGACAAGCAACCACCGCAAAGAGCAACAGAAATTTTAAAAAATTTCACATTGTGCGAATTCAAACCACAAATATGCGCCACGACTATAACTAAAAACAATATCTTAACGAAGCGGCACGGTTTTCAATCTTAATCTATATGGCTTTATACCAAAATATTCTTAACGCTAATAATTGTGATAAAATCAGTTACATTACCCTAATTAGAAATGGAGGAGTGATTTTACTTTTGATGCCCTGTACACATCAAAATACAAAGCATTTTTAAAAAACATTGTATTTTTGATAAAATTCTCATAAAAATGCGCTCAAACATTGACATTCTGCGATATTTGTTGAAATCCGTTGGAATTGATATAAACAAGGCATTATTAAAGATAATGCTAATGCGTAAAGTAAGAGATAATAAAAACAGAAAGGTTAGACCATGAGCATGTTTGCCTTTACAGGCGCCATAGAGATGGGGTTTATTCTAGCCTTTGTTGGTATAGGTGTTTATCTATCATTCCGAGTGCTTGACTTTCCAGACCTAACAGTTGACGGTAGTTTCGTTCTCGGCGGTGCGGTTTATGTTGCATTGGTGGTAGCTGGAATTAATCCTTGGCTTGCCATGCTAGCGGCATTTTTTGCTGGTAGTCTTGCAGGGCTTGTCACAGCAATGCTCAATTTAGAATTTAATATTTTAAATCTGCTTGCCTCCATTTTGGTAATGACAGCGCTTTATTCTATTAACTTACATGTAATGGGCAGCGGAAACCTACAAGTTGGCAATGCTCCTTCAATTTTTACACCTTTTGAGGGATTATTTGGCTTAAAGTCTTATTATATACGTATTATTATCATTGGAATATTGGTTCTTATTACTGCGCTTATTTTTTGGCGTTTTCTTGAAAGTGAAATAGGCCTTGCCATACGCGCAACTGGTATTAATAAGAAAATGGCTAATGCTCAAGGTGTTAACACTTCTTTCCATGTTTATTTAGGCCTTGCATTATCAAACGGCTTGGTTGCCATAAGTGGCTCATTTTTTGCTCAAATCAATCACGGTATGGATATTACAGGCGGTATAGGCACCATTGTTTTTGGTCTTGCAGCAGTCATTATTGGCGAGGCTTTATTTCAAAGTCGTAATCTTCTTGTTATTTTATTATCCTGTATTGTTGGATCAGTGCTTTATCGAATTGCTGTTTTTTTAGCTTTAGGCGGCGTGTTGGGCGTAGATCCATCAAAAGACATGCAATTGGTAACGGCTGTAATTGTAGCTTTATTCCTTATTGTACCTAAATATTTGGGGGCAAAGAAATATGATTAAGCTTTCTCATATTGATGTAACCTTTAAAGCTGGAACGCCCCTTGAAAAACGCGCCCTTATTGATATAGGCCTTGAAATAGAGCGTGGCAGTTTTGTAACTGTTATTGGCTCCAATGGTGCGGGCAAATCCACTTTGCTTGGGGTTTTAGCTGGTGATATTTTGCCAAGCGCCGGCGAAGTCATTATCAATGATATTGATGTTACAAAAAAGCAAACTGCTGATCGCGCTAACCAGATTGCCCGCGTTTTCCAAGATCCGTTGGCTGGTAGCTGCGGCTCGCTAACCATTGAAGAAAACTTGGCGCTTGCGGCAAAACGCGGTGAAAAACGCGGTTTAAAGTTAGCTATTGGCAAAGGGCGCCATGAAGAATTTCGCGAACGCATCGCCGCCCTTGGTCTGGGGCTTGAAGATCGTATTCAAAACCGTATGGATATGCTGTCTGGTGGGCAACGCCAAGCTGTGTCATTGATTATGGCAACTTTGGCAAAGGCTGATATTTTATTGTTGGACGAGCACACCGCCGCGCTTGATCCCGGCATGGCTGAATTTGTCATGAAACTTACCGATCGGATCGTTAGTGAAAATAAATTGACCACTTTGATGGTCACTCATTCAATGCGTCAAGCACTTGATTATGGTAGCCGCACCTTGATGCTGCATGGCGGCAAGATTATTTTGGATGTCGCCCACGAAATACGCCAAGGTCTTGATGTGAACGACTTGCTTGATATGTTTGCCAAAGTGCGCGGTGAAGCGCTTGATGACGACAAATTATTAATGGATTAAAGATTTAAGCCACCCAATTGGGTGGCTTTTTTTTGCACTATAAATAAGCGTTCGCGTTATTTGCTTGTAAATTAGCCGCAATTATATTGAAAAAAGCATTTTTTAAATCTTACATCTTTGGGAATATCATGAAGACAATCCAGGAAATGGGAAAGTACCAACAAAAACGCCGCTATGTCATTGGGCTTATTATTGTTGTTTTAATTTTTGCCCTATTATTCATTCGTTCGTCTTGGTATGGGCATATGCATGAATATATTGAAGCCTTTGGCCTTGGCTTTATCGTTTTTGCAATTATTGGTCGCCTTTGGTGTACGCTTTATATTGGTGGGCGCAAAAGCGCTGAGATTGTTGCCATCGGCCCCTATTCCATAAGCCGCAACCCACTTTATGTATTTAGTGCCATTGGCGCCATTGGCATTGGGGCGCAGACTGGCAGCATAGTTTTAGCCCTTATTATGGGGTTTTTATGCTATATTGCCTTTTTACGGGTTATTTTAGTTGAAGAAAAATTTTTGCAAGGAAATTTCGGCGAACCCTATCAACAATATTGCCAAAAAGTTCCCCGTTTTTTCCCAAAGTTTTCACTTTTTCATGATGCCAATGAGCTAATCGTTAAGCCAGATCGACTTTACCGCACCTTTAGTGATGGACTTGTTTTTTTCATTGCTTATCCGGTATTCGAATTTATTGAATATTTACAAGACAGCAATATTTTACCTGTTTTATTTCACATGTATTAAATCTTATTTTAAAGCATTTTTGGTATATTTGCGAATGTCACCAAAAATGCTTTTCCCTTATAGTTCTTTGCCCAAATGGCTAAAAATTAAGAAACTCAATCAAAGATTTATGAAGCAAATAGCACTTTTATTTAATAATAATGAAAATGCTATTTTACCTATTAGTCGTTTATGCGTCTTAAAATCTTTTGCGCATCTTTGTCACCTTGCTTTGCAGCAAGCTTAAACCATTTAATCGCTTCAAGCTTATCTTGCTTAATATTTTTGCCATTTAAAAACATGATACCCAAATTATATTGCGCATCTAAATGACCCTGATTGGCAGCAAGCTTATACCATTTCACCGCCTCGTCCCCGTTCTGAGCAATGCCATTACCGCCATCATATAATACACCTAAATTATACTGGGCGTCTTCATTGCCTTGCTCTGCCGCAAGCTTATACCATTTCACCGCCTCAGCCGCATTTTTAGCAACACCTCGGCAATTTTCATATATCGTACCTAAATTATTTTGAGCCTTTGGATCGCCTTGATCTGCCGCAAGCCTATACCATTTCAATGCCTCGGCTTGATCCTTAACCACACCCTCACCTTCATCATACATAAGGCCCAAATTATTTTGCGCTTTGACAAGCCCTTGCTCTGCAGCAAGCCTATACCACTTTACTGCCTCAGCCTTATCCTCAACAACGCCTTTGCCATTTTCATACATGATAGCCAAATTGAATTGGGCAACTGCATCGCCTTGCTCTGCCTTGGCACGAAGAGACATTATGCTTTCAGCACCATAGCTGATATGAACGGAAAAAATGCTGATTATGACCATTAAAAACAACCGCATTATATTAGTTTTTAATTTCATATCCTATCCATCTTTCGCTAAAGTAAGGTAATTACGTTGCATTTATGCTTAATTTTTGTATTTTCAAAATATTTTCTATAATTTGCAATAGGTTTTAATTGCCGATACTCTAACACTATAAAAATATTGGAGTACTTTACTGCGGCCAGATTAAATATGATTTACAGTGAATGTAAAGTCAAAAATCTTTATTAAATAGCAGCACTCTTTAGGCGTTCTAACATCCCATCATAAATTATATTTGACATTTTTTCAGAAGTAAAAAATTTGGGGTTTAGTGCTATTTGGTAAAAAACTAAATAGTGCGATGACTTCACCCTTTAATCTTGTACGCTTCGATCTAACTGGCGAAAGGGCCCACGTTTTATGGCTTTAAATTAACCGCATCTACTTTTTTATCGGGATTAGAACGTAACAACCACAAATAGACAATATATAAGACAATCCCAAAAATAAAGCCGCCACATATAAATATCCGCCAGATCTCAAATGAGTTATCGAACGCGCCAAAGCGAGAAGTATAAGCTAAACAATTGATTAGGCCGATGACTACACCTACACTGCAAGCGGCTAAAAAGCCAAATCTATAATATTTGCAAAAAATCCTATAAAAAGCCCAATAAATCACCAGATAGATAAAGAAATTCAAAAAGAAAAATATTTCTGATGCTTCAGTTACGATAAGCCCACCAAATATAGCCCAACCTTTCAACGGAAATTTTTCAGTTGTTAAAATATACCCCCAAACAAGCACATTGATAAAAATAAGGGGGCTAGAAAGAGTAAACCAATAAGCCTTGGTAAAATTGCCTATTTTAAACCATTTTATACCGCTTGGTGATAATGCATAATCATGTATTAGCTTTAAAATCACCCCAAACAACACACCATGGAGTAAAATCAAACGGAGAGCGAACATAAATGGAAACCGTTCAGCCATTAAAAGATATATAATGAATCCATTTAAACTGCAAACGCATAGACCTATTATAAAGGCCGACCACCAGTTAATGGTAACAAATTTTTTAATCACTGCATAAATAGGAACAATAATTACAAATAAAATTATATAATTTAAGAAAAAAATATAAGCAAATGTGGTAACGAAAAAAGAAGCAGCCGGCATAAACAAAATGGATTTATCGCTATATTCGGGTATTTGCAGCACAAATTGCTTCAATACAAGTATTAAAGATGCAACTAAGCATGTGACCAGCATCGTTAGCCCATAAGATTTTACGAAACTACCCATTTTATCCCCCTATCAAACCGCAATACCACCTAAAATATTGAACATTGTTCAATATAATTATCACAAGTAATACCATGAAGCAATAGATATTTATTTATGCTATTGCATGAAATTTGGCGCGATAGTTATGTTTCTTTTAAACTTGTCTTTACAAAAGCTTTTTATGTCGAGCTATATGTATAATTCTTTAGCTTTAGTTTTATAAACACCATAAACAAGTCAGAATAATTTTAAGTCAATTTCTATTAGAGCGTTTTTAAAAAAAGTGTGAAGCGGTTTTCGGACAAAAAACGCGGTGTAAACAATGGATTAGAGCGCCGATCTGATCCAATCAGATCGAAATGCGCTCTGGCTGTTTAATTAAAAACCTCATCCACATTCTTTAAATAGGGCTTTTGTCGTTTTTTAAACCAATAATGGATAGGTGCAAAAATCGCGCTGAAAATCACATTTAGTATTAAAAATAAATGTAATTGAAAATCTTCGCTACTTTCCAAAAATATAATACATAGATAATTCATAATAATACCAAACACCAGCACCATAAAAATTGCATAGACCCAAGAAAAATCGGTAAATTTTTTTACAATTGCAAATAGTGGCAGTCCAATCACCACCATCAAAACCAGATAAGCTACAATTGATGATAGTGCCAAGATGAGAGATATCGCTAAAGCATCGGGCATAACAGTTTCTGTGAACGTCTCAGTGTCCTCTTTTAATATTAGCCAAAAAAAAGTAAACACGAATATGGCGTTGATAAAAACTGCCAAAATATAGGATTGAATAAAGCTTTTCATTTTCTGCCCAAGTTAAAATAGTAGCAATTTTCCACAACAGCCATGGTAAAAGCTAAAATTATCTAAACTCTTTAGCAATATCAAGTTTGGTAGGCTTTTCGCGCCTTTTAAACCAAGAATATGGAGCCAAAAAAATAACACCAAAAAGTATACTAATCACCAATATACCTAGTATTGAAATCGCGCGAACTTCACCGGTACGGAGCAAAGTGAAAAAACTCATGCAAGTGTTTATTAAAAACCACATGACCGTGCTAAACAGCCAAGAAAAACTGCGCCGTTTTGTAACAAGTTTAAAAAAAGGCAAAGCTACAACCCACATTAAAGCAAAATATATTGCTAAGCTTTTTACCATCAAAGCCATTTTTTGAGGAAGCAATGTTGTTAATAAATCGAGATCATTGCGGAACAAGAATAACGAAAATACAAATCCTAAAACATATAAAATCGCCAAGGTTGATAAATAGGCATTGATAAAGCTTTTCATTTTATTCCAACTGCTTTCAGGGTCTCCAATTACCGATGAATAAGCTTTTTTATTATAGTTACGCAATAAGTTTTAAGGCTTTTGTTAAAATATTGTATAAAACCTTATTTGTTATTTACAAACAACTGGTTTAAGTCCAATTTAATTGGACAAATTGTCAGCTATTACAGCATTTTGCACTCATTGAGGGATTTTATGAACCGCATATTGTTTTTTATTGGGCTTTGCTTCATCACAATCTTCAACCTTTCCAATGCCCATGCTCAAGATAGCAATATGCTGTTTGAAGGAGAAACGCTTAAATGGCGGTTAGCAGATGGCGTCCAAACTTTTAGATTCAATGACATTACCGTTAAACTTACTCCCTTAACTATTGGTGATGATTTTGAAATGCGCTTTGATATTGTAAAGCCCAATGCAAAACCACTCACCTTCAAAGAATCTGGTCCTTTGGGCAATATTAGTATTGCCCGTTTTGGTGAAGGTACTAAGTATAATATTGTTTTATCGGTATTTAGCGGTGGTACCCATTGTTGCAGTGCGGTTTATGTTGTAGATTACAGCAATGGCGCAAAACTCATCAATGTTGGTAGTTTTGATGGCGATGTTTTAGTGCCAAAAGATATTGACGGTGACGGCTTAAATGAATTGGTCACTTATGACCAAAATTTTTTCATGTTTTCATCTTATGCTGGCGCAATGCCCCCTATGAAAATTTTTACTATTGCAAATGGTGAACTGCGAGACGTGACCAAAGAAGAGCATTATATCACTGCCCATGAGAATTATTTCAAAATGCAATCAAGCGCCTGTAACAATATGGTCAAAGAAAACACCGGTGCATGCCTTGGACTGCTTGGCACGGCAGCTTTGCTTGGTGTATTTGACTCAGCCATGCAAATGCTTGATTTTGATAGCCCGGCGGAAGTAGCAGAGAACACAATGGCGCCCTATAGCATTTGCAATGATACGGCCTGCAAGCAACCAAAAGAATTTAATGACGAAAAGTCCGCTATCATTTATGCATTGAGCCTTTGGGGCTATCAACCCAGCCAATATAGTGAAAATAAAGATCTTACTACCTTTATTAGCCGTTTAAAGGGCAAGAATTTTGGCGAAAATGTCGATGCTTGTATGGAAGGGCCAGTGTCACTTAAAGCAATTACCGCCAATAACCATATTATTTATGAATTATCACGCTATGAAGGCAGTTGTGCTTTTGAAAACGGTGCAATTATTGGCAATAGTCTTGTCGCCAAAGCTGTTTGTAAAGGTATTGGTGAATCCGTCTGGCTTGAAAACCACATCTATAATTACGATGGTAAAACCTTGGCACTATCCTCTTTTACATCGACACGCTTTGAAGATATTTATGTTTCAAATATGGGGCAATGCCGCAATTAATAAGGTAAATTAATTAAAACCTTACATATTTTCATTTTATAAAAATATACAAAATAAAGGCAAAAGCATATTGACAGTATAAAAACCATAATTTTGGGGAGGGTAATATGGACAACAAACACCAAGGATATAGAAATTTATGCCTGCTTACCGTGGCACAAGCTCTTGGTGCTTCAAGTCCACCAATTATTATTTCCCTTGGTGGCTTAGTCGGGCGCAATTTAAGCGATAATGCTGCCATTGCCACATTGCCCGTATCTATCTATCAAGCAGGCGTTGCTTTAAGCGTAATTCCAGCTGCGTTTTTTATGCGGCAATTGGGTCGGCGCTGTGCCTATTTGGTCGGCGCGATATTTGGCGTTTTATCAGGCCTTGTTGCAGCATACGGCATTATTCATGGCTCGCTTTTTATCTTTTGCCTTGGTACTTTATTGGCCGGCATTTATGGTGCCCATGTGCAAAGCTATCGTTTTGCCGCAACTGACGGTGTTTCACCACAAATGCGTAATCGCGCTATTTCATGGATTATGGTTGGCGGACTTATCGCCGCTGTTATAGGTCCGCAATTGGCAAACAGAACAAGAAATAGCTTTGAGAATATTGAGTTTGTCGGCTCATTTTTAAGCCAAACTGGTTTGGCCTTGCTTGTTATACCGATATTGTTCTTCTACCGCCCTATAATACAAACAGATAGCCAAACTTTACACAACACGTCCACCATTAAAATTAGTGAAATATTACGTATCCGCGGCTTTTTATTAGCGGCAATTGCCGGTGCAATTTCCTTTGCCTTGATGAGCTTTTTAATGACGGCAACGCCCATGGCCATGCATGACCATCACCACTCTATCGATCAAGCCACCCTTGGTATCCAATGGCATATTTTGGCAATGTTTGGCCCAAGTTTTGTAACCGGAACCCTGATTAATAAATTTGGTGCCGAACGCATAACCGCTATTGGTCTCACGCTCATCATGCTATCGGCATTTGCGGCTTTGACTGGTTATGGACTTATTCATTTTTTTACTGCGCTAATTTTATTGGGGCTTGGCTGGAATTTTGGTTTTATCGGTGCAACAGCAATGGTTGCTGCTCTTTCTACGCCGCAAAACAAAACCAAAATGCAAGGTATCAATGATTTTATTGTTTTTGGCAGTGTTGCAGTATCGTCATTTTTATCTGGTGTGCTTTTAGAAAGTGCTGGCTGGGTGATAATCAATCTTTTGGTTTTTCCAATTGTTCTTGCCATTCTTATTCCGCTGCTTTGGCGGCAAAGCAATGAAAAAAAGCAAGATAATTAACTGCTCAACACATAAAAATTGTCTGCAATTTTAATATTATACGTCATAAACCTCTGCCTTTTCACCGTAGAAGTCAAAATATAGCCATTTGAAAATTGCCGCAAACAAAAGGCCTTGGATAATGGATAAAAATAAAAATAAAAAGTCCGATTTTTCAAAGCTATGGCTAAAATCAAATAGCTTCCAAAAAAAATAAATTGAATATGTTAAAATACTTACAAGCTGCGCATAAACAAAAATGACAGTGCTTTTGCCATAGGCCAGATTATTAAACCTTTGATAAAGCGGCAAAGCTACGCAAACCATGATGACTAAATTCATAATAGGTAAATATACATCATATATATAAAAACATCCAGAAAGTTTTGTATTGCATAAGTATTAAGTACATTGCCATCATGCTTAGTCATATAGATAATAAATGCAATTGGTAAAACCATTATGCTTATAAAAATAGTTAAACAATAGACTTTAATAAATCTGGTCATAACCGCCTCAAAATGATTATAGATGTACTTGAACAACGTAATATATTAAATAGAAATTCACAATAATTCAAAATATAATACAATTATTCTCATATATTCTCGGATTTTAAATTGAACCATATTTATATAAATAGATAGAATTGCTTTTGAAATTACAAATACCTATAAATATAAAATTAAATGTTTTTAAGAGATATTGGAGTATATTGCGTGCTTGTACGGATCTTTTTATTTGCATATCAGATTTATTTTAAATTTGCAAAAAGGCGTTATCTTAAAAAAAGAAATTTTACTTATATTCAGTCACTTTTTGATGAAACGCCGATTGTTAAGCAAGAAATCTACGATCTTTTACTCAAATTTTCTAATAATGATTTTGATGGCTTTGAGGCTGATTACGATGCTATGCGGCAAAATGATGAATATTTATCCGGCGGTCAGCTCAAAAGTAGCTTAGTCCTTGACGCGCTAGTTACAATAATTAACGATTATGACATGAAAGCGGCGCAAGAACGCTTAGCCGCTCTTAATGACTGGTGGCAAAAAGACAAAACCGCCTTTAGCTGCGGCCTTTATGCTTATTACCTATATCAGCGCGGATGGTCTAAACGTGGTGGCGGCTATATAAGCGATGTTAGTGAAGGTGGTATGCAAGGCTATAGCGACTATTTGGTGAAGGCAAGCGACGTACTTAATGATTGCCATGAAACGACCGATAATTGTTTAATATGGAATTTGGCTAATTATTGCCTGCATAGTGATGGTGGCGTAACCAGAGACGAGCTTCACCAATATTTTGAAAAATGTGTGGCATTAGAGCCTTATAACCTTGCTCATTATGCCAATCATGCTTTTCGCCTTATGCCGCGTTGGTTTGGCGATTCCATGCAGGATGTTGAAGATTTTGCACGCATAGCGGTTGAACGAACCAAGGATAAATTTGGCGCCGGTGCTTATGCCGCTATCTATTACTTACAATCTACTATAGCAGAAAATCCCTTTGATGAAAGTTTTTGCGATCTTGATCTGTTGGATCAAGGCTTTGAGGATCTTTATGCACGTTTTGGTGGTCAAACATGTGTCAATTATCACCTTATGGTGCTTAATTGGGCAATGGCGCATAAAAGAGCGCTGCCTTTGGTTGAAAATCGTCTAACCACCATTGTTACTAATGCATGGTGTGATGAAGACATGGGGGATAATACCGAATATGCCAATTTATCGGTGACAATGATCGGCTTGAAACTTTTTACCATTTTTGAAGATGATGAAGATGAAAAAGCCAAGGAAGGCTAAGGGCAATATTTAAAAATATAGGCTAGTTTGGTCGCAAATATAATTTTTCTGTACCTGCGACAAAGAAGCGGCTTTTACATTGAATGATAACACCATAATTTAAACCAAAGATCACAAATAATATGATGGTGATCAAGATGTTAAACACCATCATAGTGGTGCAATATTGCCTTGTTAAGCTTGTTATTGCGGCATTTGCCTCAATAAAGCTTGGCGTGCTGTTTTTATAGTCGAAACGAAAGGACATAAAATGATTACCACCACAATTTTTCCATCACGTTATATTCAAGGCCCGAATGCTTTATCATTGCTGGGCGAAGAATTGGCGCGTTTGGGAAAAAAAGTTCTTCTGCTTGAAGATCCTTTTGTTGCCAAAGATTATAATGATGCGATCAATCAAGGACTAGGTGATAAAATTCAATCAGTCATTGAAGTTTTTACCGGTGAATGCTGTGACGAAGAAATTGATCGTCTTGCAAAAACTGCTGGTATTGATGTTGTTGCAGGTATTGGCGGCGGAAAGACCCTTGATACCGCAAAAGCCGTCGCCCATACTTTAAAAGTACCAGTGGTTATTGTGCCAACCCTTGCGTCTACTGATGCACCATGCAGCGCCCTATCGGTTATCTATACGCCAAAAGGCGAGTTTTCCCGCTATTTATTTTTGCCAAAAAACCCTGATCTTGTTTTGGTCGATAGTGCTATTATTGCCAAAGCCCCCGTCCGCTTTTTGGCTGCCGGAATTGGTGATGCCCTTGCCACTTGGTTTGAAGCAGAATCCTGCCGCCTATCAAAAGCAAATAATATGACAGGTCGCCCTGGCTCTAACACCGCTTATGGTTTAGCACGTCTTTGCTTTGATACTTTGCTTGAATATGGCTCCCTTGCATATCAATCATGCGAAGCTGGTGTGCCAACCCCGGCACTTGAAAAAATCATTGAAGCCAATACTTTGCTTTCCGGCCTTGGTTTTGAAAGTGGCGGTTTGGCCGCCTGCCATGCCATCCATAATGGTTTGACTATATTGCCACAAACCCATCATTATTGGCATGGTGAAAAAGTCACCATTGGCGTTTTAGCATCCCTTATCCTCACCGATAAAGATGCAGAAATGATTGATCTTATCTTTGATTTTTGTGAATTGGTCAATTTGCCAACCACCCTTGCCGATATCGGTCTTGGGGAGGTGAGCGACGCAGATTTGATGAAAGCGGCGGAAGCTGCAACGGTGACAGGTGAAACCATTCACAATGAACTTGGCACAATTACCGCGCAAATGGTGTTCAATGCATTGCGTGCAGCCGATGCCATTGGCCGTGAACGCAAAGGTGAGTAAGTATTAAGTGTAAGTTATTAGAAATTTACCTTAACAGTTAAACGGGTATTATCAGTAATAAGCCAATATGGTCTTTTGGGTTTTTAACAAAATAGATCATAACTTACTGATAATGCCCTTTTTCATTTTCGCTTTCCCTTTAAAACCCAAAGTCCTTAAGGCAAAAATCTATATGAATTATGAAATATATAATTATAGAGTTTTGATGTATTAGTTTAAAATACAAAAAACTTCATAATTTTATTTTTATAAATTTATTCATTACACATTATAAGGGGTGGGATAATGCTAAGAATGATTTTAATACTTATTTTTGGTATAATAACCTTACTATCAACTGCCGCTTTAAAGGCAGAGGAGCGTGTTGGGCCGCCATTTTCTTATCTTGATGGTACTGGCTATACCACAAAACAAATGGTTGTTTATGATTGCCCTTCCAAAAAATGCAATAAAATTGAAGTACTACCTATCGCCTGCGTAGTTGATTATTACGAGCCGTCAGACAGCGATGGTTATGGGGATTGGATACGTATTCGCCGCTTTAGCTGCATTAAAAATAATTCTATATTCGCCTCTGATCATATTGATGGTTATATTGAAGATGATCTTTCATATGAAGATGCCATAGAAGCACTTGTGCCATCTAAGGAAAAAAACAAATATAATTTAATGTTATGTAACTATGATTGTTTTGTACTAAAGTCAGAGGACTTTTCCTATAAAGAAGACTTAGTTGATAGCAATTGTTCCATAGGTTTAACCGTTGTTAATCAATTAAAGAATTCATATTATTGGCTTCCTGTTGATAATGTTTTTACAAGCTGCCAATTTAAAAAATACAAAGATTACACAATTGTTTGGGCCCAGTTTTTAAAGCCCGTAAAAAAATAGTTTGTTACCAAAAATTACTATTTAATGGATAAATACATGAATACTAAGCTAGAATTGGATAAATATTTAGATAAGATCAATTATGGCTATGATGGTTATTTGCATGAAGTTCATTTTTCTCATTATTTAAATGATGTAGAGCTTATCACCTCTATATATGGTGAAAATGGTGAAGGGTTAATTTTAACAATGAAATTAACTGCAATACAAGAAGGTAAGTTCTTCAATCATTATAATAGTCTATTTGCATTAATGTCCTCTGGAATTAAATATAAACAATTTGACGGGTTGCATTTTGTATCATTTGATATTTGCGAAGATGGCGAGGAACTCAACAGCGCCGAATTATTTAAATGAGGCGAACTTTACTTTGCCAGCAAGGAATTTGCTTTTAAATTTGAACCTTATGAAACAAGCAAATATGCAAAAAAATAATATTGTTGATATATCGATAGACTTTCCATTTTGTGGCGCTTAACCAAATTTAAATCTCAAACCCATGCATTTCAAAATATTTTAAAGCGTTTTAAAGAATAATGTGAATAAGATGGCGTTCAATGGAATAAAAGCGCTTAAAAACTGTCTTACCATCTAACACAGCAATTTAAGTTTCAAAAATAATGCATTTAGGGCAAGGCGCATACTATGAATGATGACATGATCGGCATAATCGAGCCGCTTATTCCTGCCATGCGCCGCTATGCCCGCGCATTAATGCGCAATAAGGAAAGTGCCGATGATCTCGTGCAAGATTGTCTAGAACGAGCAATCGACCGTTGGCATCAACGCCAAAGTGATAAAAGTGCGCGCGCTTGGCTCTTTACCATTTTGCATAATTTGGCGATAACGCGGTTGCAACGTGTGCAAGGCCAACCTCCATTGCTCGAATTAGATGAGGCAATTAGCTCAAGCTATGCAGCCGCCCAAGAAAACAATCTGTTTTATAAGGATGTAATGGCGGCGATAGACCAATTAACCGATGAACATAAAACGCTTTTATTGTTGGTAGCGGTTGAAGGCTTTTCCTATAGTGAAGTAGCGCAAATGCAGCAAATACCGCTTGGTACAGTCATGTCGCGCCTGTCGCGCGCACGAGCGCAATTGCATAAAATCTTATCTGCGCCAGAAAGCCAATTGGAAAACCGACCCAAAATGCCCTTAAAAGACGATACGCACAGCCATTTGCGGAGAATAAAATGACAGATCGCCCCATGCCCCCCATCACCGAAGATGATCTGCAAGCCTTTATTGATAACCGTCTTGATGGCGCGCGCCAAGCTGAAGTTACTGATTATTTGGCCAAACATAACGACATGGCCGAAACTATAGCCAATTACCGTCAAGAAACAGCGGCGCTGCGCCAAGCCCTTGCGCCGATTATTGAAGAGCCAATACCAAGTGCGCTTAATTTGCGATCAATTATTAAAGAACGCGCAAGCCATAATGATAATAAAAGACTAAGGGTGACTGGCTGGCATTTAGCCCATTGGGGCGGCCATTGGGGCGGCCATTGGTCTAAAATTGCTGCAGCTATATTTTTTATTGCCATTGGCACTTTTTCAGGCTGGACCATGCGTGGCATGCAAATGGCCGATAAAAGTGATCTGCCAAACTTAAGCCGCATGGCAGCGGTGAGCTATAATATTTTTGCACCAGGAAAAACCACGCTTGGCACTATAAATGCAGCCCAAAAGCAAGAACTTGCCAGCCTTGTTAGCAATACAACTGGCCATCCCTTTAATATTCCAGATTTAAGTGATACGGGTTATTATTTTACCGGTGGGCAAATGGTGCCAACGGTGCAAGGTGCTGCCGTTTTATTTATGTATAGCAATGAAAATGGCAATCGGCTGGCCATTTTAACGCGGCCTATGCCGCGCGAAAAAGTTAGCAATATGGAAGCGGTCAGCATGGATAATATTCATGGGTATATGTGGGCAGATGCTGGACTTGGCTATAGTGTGGTGAGTGAATTAAACCCACAAATTTTACATCCCTTAGCCAATGAAGTGCGCCGCCAAATTCGCCAAAATATTTAAACGAACCCTTGCTTTTGCAAGATTTTAAAAGGCCGATAGCTTGACGTTATCAGCCTTGATTTGTTTTCCACATTAGTGAAATGGCGGTTAATCATTGATTTTAAAGTCAATTCTCATTTTTGACGCATTTACTTATACCATCATAGTTTTTTTTAAATTTATTTTAAAGCTAAACCGTAAAATACTTGCGCCTCTTTAAATATGTATATACATTAAAATCTAGGGAGGCTAAATATATATCTTGATAGTGCGTAACAAACTGTAATCATTGTAATAATATTGATAGACTTAGTTTCATTTTTAAGCTGATAAAGTTTCAATATTAACTTTAGTTTGTAAAATGCGTCAAACCGTCAATGGATAAAGATTCAAGCGCACTGGCGTTTTAAACAAATTTGATTAAAAGGCTATGCATAAAGGCGGCAAGATATGAGGAAGTCTTGAGTCGTATGGCTCAATTTCCCATTGATGTTTAATATTTATCACGGAGGAGGACTAGATGAGCGCAAATAACTTAAAAAAAGGCCTATCACGGCGCCATATACTTTTTATTGCTCTTGGTTCTGCAATTGGTGCGGGGCTATTTAAAGGTTCGGGTGATGCAATTAATCTTGCTGGGCCGGGTGTTTTACTTGCTTATTGTATTGCTGGCGCGGTTGCCTTTTTGGTGATGCGCTCTCTTGGTGAAATGGCTTTGCAATATCCGATATCTGGTTCATTTGGGCGATATGCGGCTAGTTTTATTTCCCCCCTTGCCGGCTTTATTACCGGCTGGACCTATGTTTTTGAAATGGCACTTGTTTGCCTTGTCGATATTACTGCCTTTGCAGCCTATATGGGAGTTTGGTATCCAGGTGTTTCGCCTTGGATATGGACACTTGGAATTACCCTTATTATTTGTGGCATTAATTTTTTACATGTCAAAGTTTTTGGGGAGTTAGAATTCTGGCTTTCAATTATCAAAGTCTCTGCAATTATTATTATTATTATTCTTGGGGCGGGTATCATCTTTTTCGGTTTTTGGACACATGATGGACAAGCAACGGGCATTAGCAATTTATGGACAAATGACGGTTGGCTGCCTCATGGTTGGTTTGGGTTGATTGCATCTTTTACAGTTGTGCTTTTTGCTTTTGGTGGCATTGAAATTATCGGCCTTACCGCAGCAGAAGCTCAAGATGCTGATAAAAATTTGCCAAAAGCCATTAATGCTATTCCAATCCGCATCGTTATTTTTTACGTTTTATCGCTTGCAGTATTGATGTCAATTTATCCTTGGAATGCAATTCCAGAAGGACAAAGTCCTTTTACAGCTATTTTCACAGGCCTTGGCTTTCCCTATGTTGCTGATATTATTAATATTGTTATTATCACCGCTGTAGTTTCTGCAATTAATAGTGACTTATATGGCGCAGGCCGTATGATGCATGGCTTGGCTGAAGATGGGCAAGCTTTGAAACATCTTCGCTATACCTCGCCAAGTGGCGTGCCAACGATCACTATTTTACTAATGCTTGGCGTGCTTATCATCGGGGTTATATTAAATTATTTTTTCCCAGATGATATTTTCTTCATATTCTTAGCTATGGGTGCTTTTGCCACTGTTTTGGTTTGGCTGATGATTTTACTTTCACAAGTGATGATGCGGTTTAAATCAACCAAGGAAGAAATCAAAGCATTAAAATTTCCAGTGCCATTTTGGCCAGTCGGTCCATTTTTGGCAATTCTATTCATGTTTTTTATATTCGGGCTTATTGCCTATTTTGAAGATACACGCTTTATCATTTATGTTGGTTTAGCGTGGTTAGCTTGGCTTGTCGTTTGCTATTATGCGATTAAGCATTTGGACAAGGAAGGCCGTTTTGTGCTTAAAAAGAAAGATTAAACCCTAAGCTTTTTAAACACCGTTTTTTTAAACGAGAGGGCGCTTTTCGCGCCCTTTTTTATTGCAATACAATTTTTCGATTAGTTCACTCTAAACCTTGCAAAATTTACTTTTCCGCTGAAAGCTCAACCAAATCACCAAAAAGAACAATCCTCTTTACTTGCTAAAGTTAAAGCCGGTGTTTTACAATTATTACCTAATTGACCAAGCAATGGCGCTATTATAGCTAAATTATACGGTAACATGGTCATAGCTGCGGGCATGGATTAAATAACACCAACTTCAACTATTTTCCATGCGCTGCACTTAAATTAATGATTTACTGGCACACTAACTCTTAAACTAAACGGATGTGTCCAACTATTAAAATTGTTAGTGAAGCTCACTTCGACATTAAGAAAATCAAAATTATTGGTATTCCCCTTGGCATAAGCCAGAAGAGCAAGCCTTCTCATTTTATTTGGTGGTAAAATTTCCTCTTTAAAATGGTCGGGAGGAAAATAACTGCGCTTTGGCATATCCGATATTTCATTTCCATTTTTATCATAAATTTTTACATTTATTCTATAAAAAATTTCTAAAAATTTAGCTACAACTTGCTTTTGGTTTGCTTTTAACGACACAATCATCCGCGATACCATTTTTTTTTCGCCATTTTCAGAGAGACCTCCTTGCAAAAACCTAAAGGGCTCGGCCCTAATACCAATTTCAAGGTCACCAACTTCAATCATTTTTTCAACATATGGAATATTATCAGCCATAATTAGTTCCCAAAAAACCTTGATTTTTTTCTGATATATTTTACAACTTATCGCGTTATATCAACTTATAATAGTTCGAGCCTATACATTGGATGGCAACTAAGTTATTGAACTTTATATTATTAAATTTAACCTATTCTAAAGACTTGAAGTTGTGCTCCATTGACAAATTTTAAAGTCTGATCTAATATTCAATCACCCTGTATAACATGCTGGATCTCGTTATATTTATCTATTTATTTTAAAATATTTAACCAATTTTAAGTGCCGCTCAATAATGTTTTTCTCGATTAAAGACGTAATTATAAATCTGCTTTCCCCTAAAAAGCGGCGCTTGCCGTGGGGTTTTAACTCGAAAATTTATAGATATTTATATAATGATATTGATAATTACGGCAAAAAACCTCGTCAACATTATCGTAATATTGGTATGAAGGAAGGGCGGCTTTATAAAAAATCTGCTTTTGTAAAAAAGACGTCTTTAAATCCAAACCTTGAAACCATTGTTGTTTGCTGCGATGATGAAAATGAAAGTCTTTTTTTCATTGACGCGGTAAAAAAACTGTCAAAGACATTCAATATTATCTTAGTTGCAAACTCCTATCATTTAAACGACATCTATCTACCCTATTGCAATTGGTTAATCGTTAATAAAATTTTCGATCGCAAGAAAAAATATGCGTCCGAGCTAATTAAAGAATTCGCTACAGCGCCAAATTTAAAATTTATTGTGTCTAACATCTATGAAGGCGGCATTTTTTACCAACGTCTTGAAAAGGCGAAAATTGCTAGTGTTTTAATTATTGGAAATACTCTTGCCTTTGGTAAGAGCAATTTATCTCGAGGGTTGTGTACTGCAACCCGAGTAATATATACTGATAAAACCTATGCCGAAAAAGTGCTTTATGACTATATGTACGGTTTTCCTGATCAGTTAACTATATTATCAGCGCCAGCACATCATGTGGGATTTGCTGCAGAAAAAATCAATACAAAAATTGTTATTGGTTATGGCGATGTCTCATTTACAGATGGTTTTGATGTCTTTACAAAAATTTCTAGTCTTTATAAGTTACAATATCCTCATGATAAGACGGAATTTATTTGGTTGCGTGCATTGAATAACGGGAGCAATTCCAGCCGTTTTGAACAAACTCAAACTTGGTCGCAAATAAGTAAAGCCGATCAATCTTACCGGATTTTATCGACAAAATCTTTTAACGATAACTATTATCAAAAGTCAGCGGTATTTTTTGATACGTCAAGACTTGTAAATAAAATTTGCCATGCAAAATCGGCTTTGCAAGCTGGTAAACCAGTTTTTGCACTTGATGGAGTAATGCCCCTATCTGCTCGTTATCAAGAAGAAAATATTGACGAGCAATACCTGCTTTCACAAACAAATGATCAAGAATTTATTTCAAAGTTGCATGAGCATTTAATAGCAGCAGATAAAACCAATAAAGATCAACTTGATGCCATAAGTACAAAGTTGGGTAGTGTTGATCAATTTGTTGATGAATTATTAGATATTGGTGGCAAAGCGGCTCGGCAAATAAAGCAAGAGGCAATTGACGCTATTGAACTCTTTGGCAAAAAAGAGTTTGACAACAGTTTTTGGACGGCTAATAGTTTAAAACCCTTTTCGGTGAAACGCGCCCGCCAATATATTCGCGGTTGGAAAAGTGGTGTTTATCCGCGCCGCCCTTGTGCTGGTTTTCAACCTGGCATTTATGCCGAATATCACGATCTTGGCTTAGAACGTAAAGATGCTTTTTTACATTATCTTAATGCTGGACAGCCAGATGGCCCATGGCAATGGGATATTTTAACCAAACCAATTAAAATTGAACCTACTGCACTCACGCAAAAAATTGCCTTGCAAATTCATGCCTATTATATAGAAAAACTTGAAGTGATGCTGAATGCGTTATTGGCGAATGAAGTGCGGCCAGATTTATTTATCAGCGTCAAAAATGAAGCTGATAAACAAATAGCTGAATATTTGCTGAAAAATTATCCCGCTAAAGTTGAAGTTTTGGTAACTGAAAATCGCGGTCGTGATATTGGCCCACTCTTGACCCTGTTTCGCCAGCAATTGCGCAATGGCTATGATATTATTGGCCACATGCACAGTAAAACAAGTGTGCACATTAAAGATCGCTCATATGCCGAAATTTGGGGACAATATCTAACCATGAATCTTTTAGGTGATGGAGCAACAATCAAGGCAGCTGATACAATAATTCAAACAATGTATAATGACAAAAATATTAATTTGGTTTTTCCCGATGATCGAAATGGCATTAGCTGGGCTAAAAATCGCCCTGCGGCGCAAAAATTAGCACCGCGTCTTGGTATTGATAAATTGCCCAATTATATTAATTTTCCGGTTGGTACAATGTTTTGGGCAACAAGTGACTTAATGAAACCATTCTTTGATCTTGAACTTGAATGGAATGATTATTTAAGTGAACCGCTGCCATTGGATGGCACAAATTTACACGCAGTTGAACGCCTTTTTGGCGTAATGAACCAAAAAATATCTAAAAAATTAGTTTGCACAATGTTTGGAGATATAAAGCGTTAGCAATTACTTATTGTTACGTAACATATGAGTTTACAATAAATCCGTTTTGACTAGGTTAATTCGGCTAATGACAAATAATTTTAATCTGCTATGTATAACAGTTAGATTTTAGCAATAAAAGGATGGGCTAAGTGAAAGGAATTATTCTCGCAGGCGGTAGTGGCACAAGGCTATATCCAGCAACTATTGGTGTGTCTAAACAGCTTATGCCAATTTATGATAAACCAATGATATATTATCCACTTGGTGTATTAATGTTGGCGGGTATCAAAGAAATATTAATTATCTCAACACCGCATGACTTACCTTTATTCAAGCGTCTTTTAGGCGATGGTAGTACATATGGTATAACACTTTCCTATGCTGAGCAAGCTAATCCCAATGGTCTAGCCGAAGCTTTTATTATCGGTGATGATTTTATCGGTGATGATGATGTTGCCTTGATTCTTGGTGACAATATCTTTTTTGGTCACGATTTGGTATCTCATCTTAATAACGCACGGAGCCAAAAAAACGGCGCAACAGTTTTTGCCTATCATGTTGAGGATCCAGAGCGTTATGGCGTTGTCAGTTTTGATCCCGTAACCGGCATTGCCACATCAATTGTCGAAAAACCAAGTGAGCCAAAATCTAACTGGGCGGTAACTGGGCTTTATTTTTATGATAATAGCGTGGTCAATATGGCCAAAAATCTAAAACCCTCACCGCGTGGTGAGTTGGAAATTACGGATATTAATGAAATATACCTTAAAAATAACGCTTTGCGAGTTGTGCAATTAGGTCGTGGCTATGCTTGGCTTGATACGGGAACTCATGATAGCTTGCATGATGCGTCCTCCTATGTCCGAGCGATAGAAAAGCGCCAAGGCATTAAAGTTATGTGCCCAGAAGAAATCGCATTCGAAGCAGGTTATATTAGTGCGGAACAAGTAATCGAGCGCGCCAATAAACTTGGCAAAACCGATTATGCAACCTATTTAAAACGCCGAATGAATGAGTTAAAAAATGCTTAATGTTGAAAAAACACCTCTTGATGGCGTGCTTATTATTAAGCCAAAGAAATTTGGTGATCATCGCGGTTTTTTCTCTGAAACCTATAATCGTCAATTATTTACTGAAGCTGGTGTTGAAGCCGAATTTGTTCAAGATAATCACTCTTTTTCTAAGCAAAAAGGCGTTTTACGGGGATTGCATTATCAATTACAACCCCATGCCCAAGGTAAATTGGTGCGAGTAACACGCGGCCGCGTATTTGATGTGGCGGTTGACATTCGCAAAAGTTCCCCTACCTTTATGCAATGGACTGGAGTTGAATTATCAGCGGAAAATTGGACACAATTTTATATTCCACCGGGTTTTGCCCATGGTTTTTTAACGCTTGAGGATGATTGTGAATTTTTATATAAGGTGACCGATTTTTATGCACCTAGCTGCGATCGTTCAATCCGTTTTGATGACCCAGATATTGCAATTAACTGGCCGATAGATACCAGCAATCTTGTTTTATCCGACAAGGATTTAAATGCGCCGTTTTTAAAAGACGCTGATATTTTTGACTAAGTAATATCCCTAATTATTTAATGTCTTTGACTAAGAGGAATAAAATTTTGAAAATTTTGGTTACAGGCGGTGCAGGCTTCATTGGCTCTGCCCTTTGCCGGCATTTAATTGCGCAAGGACATAAAGTTTTTAATATTGATAAATTAACCTATGCGGGTAATTTGCAATCGTTAAAATCCATCGAGAATTCAGAAAACTATCAATTCCATCAATTGGATATTGCTGATCGAGAGGCGATTGGCACTATTTTAGTCTCCGAGTCAATTGATGCCGTCATGCATCTTGCAGCAGAGAGCCATGTTGACCGTTCAATTTCTGGGCCTGATGCTTTTATTGATACCAATATTGTAGGCACATTTCATTTATTAGAAGCGGTGCGCGGCTATTGGCAAAATCTTGATGATGAAAAAAAGCAAGCATTTCGTTTTCACCATATCTCAACCGATGAAGTTTTTGGCGATTTACCATTTGATGAGGGAATTTTCACGGAAGAAACGCCTTATCATCCTTCATCGCCTTACTCGGCTTCCAAAGCTGCGTCAGATCATTTGGTTCGGGCTTGGCATCATACTTATGGATTGCCGGTAGTTCTTTCTAATTGTTCCAATAATTATGGTCCTTTTCATTTTCCTGAAAAGCTTATTCCTTTGGTTATTTTGTCAGCTCTTGCGGAAAAACCTTTGCCAATTTATGGCAAAGGCGAAAACATCCGTGATTGGCTTTATGTGGAAGACCATGCGCGCGCGCTTGAAACTATTGTTTTAAAGGGTAAAATTGGCGAAAGCTATAATGTTGGAGGCAAAAATGAACGCACCAACTTGCAAGTCGTCAAATCTATTTGTGATATTTTAGATAAACAAAAGCCACGCAGCAATGGCCAATCTTATCATCAATTAATTAGCTTTGTGACCGATCGTGCTGGCCATGACCGTCGTTATGCTATCGATCCGACAAAAATCGAAAATGAACTTAATTGGCATGCACAGGAAACTTTCGAAACTGGGCTAGAAAAAACGGTTGCTTGGTTTTTGCAAAATCAATGGTGGTGGGAGCCACTACAAGAACGCGCCAAGCTCGCTAAAAAGGGATAAAAATGAAAATTCTGGTTACCGGCAAAAATGGCCAAGTGGCTCAAGCCTTATTGTCGCAAAATTCAACAGCGGTGTCCATTATTGCACTTGGACGACCAGAATTGGACATTAGCGATAAGGCATCAATCGAAAAAGCTATTAAGGAACACAAGCCGGATTTTATTATTAATCCGGCTGCCTATACTGCAGTTGATAAGGCTGAAAGCGAAGTTGCACAAGCCTTTTTGATTAATCGTGACGGCGCACGCAATGTGGCAGAAGTAACGGCAGATTTAGACTTGCCCCTTCTTCACATTTCAACCGATTACGTCTTTAATGGTGCGAGCGAAACTCCCTATAAAGAAAGTGATACCGTCGGCACTGTTAATGTTTATGGACTATCAAAATTGCAAGGCGAATGGGCGGTTAGTGAAGCAAATAAAAATCACGTTATTTTGCGTACCGCTTGGGTTTATAGCACCTATGGCAACAATTTTTTAAACACTATGTTGCGCCTTGCCCAAAGCCATGATCAATTAAGAATTGTGGGCGATCAATGGGGCACACCGACCAGTGCTGATTTCATTGCTGCTGCTACAATTGCCATTGCTCAAAAAATTGCTACTGGCGATTGCACGGCTGATTGGCGTGGTATTTTTAATCTTGTTGCCGATGGCTATACCAATTGGGCAGAATTTGCCGCGGCTATTTTTGCTTCAAAACATAATCAAACCGGCAAGATCCCAGCCATTACATCCATTCCAGCTCGTGAATATAAGACACCTGCAAAACGCCCAAATTTTTCAAAGCTTGATAATAGCAAGATAAAATCGGTGTTTAATCTTGAAATTAAAAATTGGCAAGATTATTTATAAACCGATTTTTTTGCTCTAAAAATTCCAATTTTTGTTAAATAAGGGGCGCGCTATATGTGCAATGTTTTGTGCTCTGTCAACAAGCAAAAATTGGATCATCTTTTGTTTGAATTGCTTTAAATTTTTAAAGTTGGAATATGTAGGCTATTTTAACACTTGTTATATCTGCTGATGTTTTAATACGGCTATTATCCAGCAAGTACTTACTAAATATCGACAATTACTAATCGTGTCATCGATCTGTATCATTTGGGGATCAAATTTTTGAAACTTTTTGTTATTAACCTTGACCGTTCATTAGATCGCTTAAATCATGTTAATCAACAATTTTCTGACCTTGGATTAACATTGACCCGTATTGCTGGTGTCGATGGCACCCAATTAAGCGATGAGGACTATCAACACATAACATCCGTCCGCCATTGGCCCTTAGAGCTCACCAAACGTGAAGTTGGCTGTTTTTTGTCACACAGAAATTGTTTAAAACTCATTGCTGAAGGTAAAGATGCTTTTGGAGCAATTTTCGAAGATGACGTAATTTTATCTAAAAACTCTGCTGCATTTCTTGAAAACTGGGACTGGATCCCATCTAACACCGATATTGTCAAACTCGATACCGCCGAAACACCCTGTGTTATCGGTAGAACAACCAAAAAAATATCAAAAGACTATATCCTCGCCCCATTGGTTACCAAGCATTATTGTGCCGGTGGCTATATTGTTAGTCGCGACTGTGCAAAAAAACTCTATGCATTAACTGAGTTTGCCTTTGCCCCGATTGACGAAATATATTTCAATCCTGAATGTGGTGTAATGGCAATGTTTAACATAGAACAATTTGACCCTGCTATTGTCATACAAGCTGGTTTGGTTAGCACCATCCGAAATATTGCTTCAGAGGAAGCCAATCAGGATGTTGTTAGAAAAGCCAAAAAACGCAGCTTCCCGCAAAAAATGGCGCGAGAGTTTTCTCGATTTAAAAAACGCTACCTCTATCCGCTTTGGTTGGTGCTTACACGGGGCTATCAGTGGAAGACAATTAAATTTAAATGAGCCTTTGCGCAATTAAGATTTATGATGGGCGATTGGCGGCATTAGAATTTTATGATGAAATTTAAAGCTGTTTTATTGATCAATTAAAATCCTGCCCGTTTTACGCGCAAATGGCTAATTATTTTGAGACAAAAAGCCGCCGCAAAGGATTTAACCAAAGCACCAAGCAAAAACGGCATAAAACCTTTGAAAAAGGCAATATTACCGCCTTTTTGGCTTGCAAGCCACAAAGCACCAAGCGATAAGCACAATAAATTGCCAAGCACCATGTTAATAGTACAAAGTTTGAAATTATCGCCATTCCAACCTTGTCTAGCAAGCTGACCCGTTAAAAATGCAGCCAAAGGAAAAGCATAAAGATAACCAGCTGTTACCCCATAAAAAGGTGCAAGGCCGTGCTTACCATCGGCAAGAAGGGGCAGCCCCAATGCTGCACATAAAAGCCATAGGACAACAGTCAAAGCGCCAAGACGCGGGCCAAAAAATGCGCCAATAAAGGTCACAATAAAGGTTTGCAAGGTAATTGGTACTGGGCCAATAGGTATTTGGATAAAGGAAGCACAATAAAGCGCAATAATGCCAAGAAAAACTGCAATGCATTGTATATCATAACGCTGATTTTCAAGCTGCACATATTGCCCATATAATTGCGGTTCTTTATTCATAGTCCTACCTTTTAAGCAATGCATTTTGATACACATTAATAGTGTTGAATCCATGGGATCACAACATAACTAAAATTAGTAAAAACGCAATCTAACTTAAAGATTAAGTGAGCATAAAACTCATTTTAATTCTGAGTTTGACCGATATATTTTTATGATTATGAAAGTTTAAAATATTGATCCCTAATATTTTAAATATTTGGTAAATCATACCAAGATTTTATAAAATTTACCTGATAAATTATAGCTATAAACAGCTAAGGGTAAAATAATGACACGGATTAAATTGTTAGACATTAGCGAAGCACCACAAGAGGTGCGGCCTATATTGGAAAACGCGCAAAAGAATAACGGATTTTTGCCAAACCTTTTGCGGGTGCTTGCAAATGCGCCAGCCGCTTTAGAAACCTATGTGACGGTATCTGGCATAAATGCCAAAGCTTCGTTTTCATTAAATGAGCGTGAGGTAGTGCAAATTACCGCAGCTGCGCTGCATGGCTGTGGCTTTTGTGTTGCAGGTCATACAGCGATTGCGTTAAAAAAAGCGCAATTGCCAAAAGAAGTGGTGGAAGCCTTGCGCAATATCCATGATTTAGACGACCCCAAGCTTAATGCCGTTGCTCGCTTTACCCAAAATGTCATTGCGACACGAGGCAATGTTAAAGATGAAGATCTCGCAAGTTTTAAGGCTGTAGGCTATAATGATCAAGCCGCACTAGAAGTGGTGCTTGGTGTTAGCCTTGCAACCCTTTGTAATTTTGCTAATAATCTTGGCCAACCGCCAATTAATGAGCAATTATTGCCTTATGAGTGGAAAAAGCAATAAATCACTAATAAAAGAAAAGGCAAATTTGCAAATGATAGAAGCGCAACAACAGCAAAATGAGGGCGAGGCTTTGTCTTTTCAATCTAATGAAATTCGCGATGGGTTAACTGGCCTTGATTATTTTAGCCAAAATGCCATTAATCTTGATGAACGTAGCGATAAGGCCGATGAAATTTTACCGCAATTGGTTAAAACCGGTGCAATTGGCATTGGCGTTGCTAAGGATTTTGGCGGCAGCGGCGGCACAATTTGCGATAGTGTTGAGGCTATTGCCGCCCTTTCTTATCATTCTTTAACTGCGGCCTTTGTGCTTTGGGGGCAAAAAACCTATGCCCATTTTTTATTGGAAAGTGACAATGAACAGCTGCGCACAGAGCAACTGCCGCAAATTATCAAGGGCAGTATAGCCGGTGCATCAGCGCTTTCCAATGCCATGAAATTTATGGCCGGTTTGGAAGCATTGCAAATTAAAGTAAGTTCTGAAACAAATGGTAAAACAATTGTTGATGGTATCATGCCTTGGGTTACAAATTTGCGGCTAGGCAATTTTGTTGTCGCCGCTGCGATTGAGCGCGCTGACAAAACCGCCTTTGTTGCGAGCTTTGCCGCTAATGATCTTGGCCTTACCCGCTCTGATGAGCTGGATTTAACTGCCCTTCGCGCAAGTCATACCGCATCCATTTCGCTTAAAAATGTGCAAATTGATCAAAAGCATATTATATTCAACAATCTAGCCGCATCAATAGCACCAATTCGGCCGGGCTTTATTGGTATGCAATGCGCTATGTCCTTGGGGCTTGCACGGCGCATTCTGGATGAGGCGCGGCACAATAAGGGCGCCGGCCGCAATGTTTTGAACGCAGAAATTGACGCACTAACAAGTGAACTTGCAAACCTTACCAATGAATTACAGCAAGGGCTGATCGAACAGCAATTCGTCAGCAATATAGCGGCATTATTTCGCATTCGCATTCGTCTTGCCGATTTGGTTGCTAAAGCCATTTGGCTTGAATTGCAAAGCTTAGGGGGTAAAGCCTATTTGCAAAAAACTGGTAGCGATTTTGCACGCCGCTTGCGTGAAGCAGCTTTTATCCCTATTATCACACCAAGCATCACACAATTAAAGGCAGTGTTACAAGCGCAAAACCAATAAGATAACTTAATTATATGAATGGAAATAATGTGGTCGGTCGATCCTTTACTCAATCCGCATTTCAAAATGAAGTGCCTCTCGCAGCTATGCCCGTGAATAATATGCTTGTTGCAAGGGAAGCTGCACCAAAAGGCGATATTGTGCTTGCTGGGGAAAATATAACAATCAGCCATGATGGTAAAACCACCATTTTAACAGATTTTAACTTAACGCTGCGACAAGGTGAGATTGTTTCCATTTTAGGGCCAAGCGGCGTTGGCAAATCCAGCCTATTGCGGATTTTAGGTGGCCTTGAACGCGCACAAAGTGGTGTGGTCAAAATTCATGGTGAAGAAATATCCAAAGTTCATCCACGCCTTAGTATGGCTTTTCAAAACCCGTGCTTGTTACCTTGGCTCAATGTCTATAAAAATGTTGCCTTTGGCCTTAACTTTAAACATCAGCCCAAATTAAAGAGCCAAGTGCGCAATCAACGGATAGAACGCGCCCTGCGCGAAGTTAATCTTGAAGATGCAGGTGCATTAATGCCGGCGCAATTATCTGGCGGCATGGCAAGCCGCGTTGCCCTAGCCCGCTGTCTTGCCCGCCAGCCTGATGTTTTATTGCTTGATGAGCCGTTTGGCGCACTTGATGCAATTACCAGAGGGCAAATGCAACAGCTTTTGATTAAAATTATTAGCGATTATCAAAGTGCTGCTTTGCTTATTACCCATGATATTGAAGAAGCTTTAAAAGTGAGCGATAGGGTGTTGCTGATTGGCGGTACTCCGGGTCATTTGCTTGGCAAATGGGATCTTTCAGCCTTACGCCAAAGCGGTAATGATAGTCTAATGGCGTTAACCATCCAGAACGAGATCATGCAAAAACTAGCCCATTGAATTGAAGGGCAAATTTTAATTTATACCCAAAGCGCGAGGACATATTATGAATGACGAGTTTTTTTCACGCCGCGATATTATGCGCCTTGCTGCGCTTTTAACCGCAGGAGGGGCGGCTTCCATATTAAACACGCGTATTGCTAGTGCCCAAAGCGACGCAAAACAAGATGAACCATTAAAAATTGGCTATTTGCCGATTACTGATGCCACCCCTTTGCTGGTTGCCCATGGCCAAGGTTTTTTTGAGAAACATGGCGTTAAGGCCGAAAAGCCTGTGATGTTTCGGTCTTGGGCGCAATTGGTTGAAGCGTTTTTTGCAGGACAAGTCAATGCTGTGCATGTTTTGTCACCAATTGCCGTTTGGGCGCGATATAATAGCAAAGCCTCGGTAAAAGTAGTCGCTTGGAACCATATGTCAGGCTCGGCACTATCGGTTGCTGAAAATATCAATTCGATTGATGATCTTGCCGGCAAAACCGTTGCCATTCCCTTTTGGTATTCAATTCATAATGTTGTTTTACAAATTTTGCTCAAAAAATCAGGACTTACCCCTGTTTCAAAGAAAAGCGGTACCATTGGCGAGCGCGAGGTTAATCTTGTCATTCTTGCGCCATCTGACATGGTGCCGGCCCTTGCCAATGGCGAAATTGCTGGCTACATCGTTGCCGAACCATTTAACGCCCTTGGTGAACTTGCTGGCATTGGTAAAATATTACGTTTTACTGGCGATGTCTGGAAAGACCATGCCTGCTGCGTTGTTTTAATGAATGAAAGCGATTTGATTGAGCGCCCACAATGGTCGCAAAATGTCGTCAATGCACTTGTTGACGCTCAATTATGGACAATTGCCAACCGCCAAAAAACTGCAGAACTTTTATCTAAGGATAATGCCAACCGCTATACTCCCCATTCGGTTGCTGCACTCACAAAAGTGCTGGTAGAAAATGCCAGTGATGATAGCGCCTATCTTAAAAGCGGTGCGATTAAACACCCAGAATGGCGCGAAAAGCGCATCGGCTTCCAGCCCTACCCCTTCCCGTCTTATACGGTATCATTGATCGAGCATTTAAAAACCACATTAATGCACGGCGATAATGCTTTTCTTGCCAATTTAGACCCAGAATTTGCCGCGAAAGACCTTGTTGATGATCGCTTTATCAAAGCCGCACTTCTCCAATTTGGCGGATTGCCGGCCTTTGGGCTTGAACAAAATTTTGAACGCGTTGAGGTGATTGAAGCATAAATGAGCGTGCATTTAACCCAAACAAAATTACCGTCGAAAGCCTCCACTGCTAAATTAAAAGCCTTTTGTCTTGGCATTTTAGGGCTGGCTATCCTTGTTTTTCTATGGTGGTTTGCCATTGATATTTGGGCAAAGGGCAATGGCTTTGCCGCGCGTTTTTCGCCAAGTCTTGCTTTTCCTGCCTTTTTGCATTTGTTACAAAGCCCAGATCTTATCTTGCATGTTGGTGCAAGTTTAAAGCGCATATTGGTTGGGCTGTTTTTTGCACTTATCCTTGGTATCCCTTTAGGGCTTATGGTTGGCTGTTCAACAATTGCTGCTAAAACAACATCGCCAGCATTTCAATTCTTGCGTATGATTTCACCCCTTTCTTGGATGCCGATAGCGGTCATGGTGTTTGGCGTTGGTGATAAGCCGATTTATTTTTTAATTGCTTTTGCTGCCATTTGGCCGATCTTGTTAAACACTGCAGCAGGGGTAAACCAACTTGACCGCCATTGGCTGCAACTTGCCAAAAGCCTAGCCGCAACCAAGGCTGAAACCTTATTTTTTGTCATTCTTCCCGGTATTGTTGGACAAATTTTTGTTGGTCTTCGCCTTGCTATTGGTATTGCTTGGATTGTTATTGTGCCGGCAGAAATGCTGGGCGTTAATGCAGGGCTTGGTTATTTCATTCTTGATGCGCGTGATCGCTTGGATTACCCTGAATTAATGGCAATAATCCTGCTCATCGGTATTATTGGCTATAGTCTTGATAGCTTGGCGCGTCTTGCCTTAAAATATTTTGGCGTTGGGGTCAGAACCCATTAATTTGAACGAAATGGTAAGAGGGAATTTTTGCGATAATCTATCCCCTCTTACCTTATAATTTTTAAATATTTGCCAATTTATCTTAACGACTAATTGCCAAGACGTAAAACAAAACGTGCGCCGCCAAGAGGGCTGGTAACCACAAAAGCAGAACCATGATGAAGTTCAGCAATGACACGCACAAAGGAAAGTCCCACGCCATAGCCGTTTTTAATGTCGGCCTTATGCACATCCATGCGATAAAAGGGTGAAAATACCTCCTCACGAAAAGCATCGGGCACGCCTTTTCCATCATCATCAAGCTCAAAAATTACCGCGTCACCATCTTTGATGACGTGTAAAACGGCTTTGGATTTGGCATATTTAAAACAGTTTAAAATAATATTGCGCAGCGCAATAGTGCCAAGTTCTAAATCAAACTCGCCAACAATATCGGGCACGTTTAAAACCAGTTCAAAATTTTCTGGCTTTAACGGCTTAAGTTTTGCCACCAATTCTTCGACCCAATCCTTAACCATGACGGGAACGGGATGGGTGGGTGCTGATTTATTATTAAGGCGGAAATAATCAAGCGATACTTTAATTAGCCCTTCAAGCTCGCTAATATCATGCTCGATACCTTCGTAAAGCTTTTCCTTTTCATCGTCTTCGGCATCGTCAATCATGGAAAGGGCAAAACGCAAACGAGCAAGCGGTGTTCTAAACTCATGGGCCATTGTGTGGCGCATCACATCACTATGGTTGACCAGTAATTCAATGCGGGTCGCCATATCATTAATCACATGGCCAATCATTTTAAGTGGTTCAGTATGAATGCGCGGCACTCTTGCAGAAAGCTCACCCTTGCCAAGGTCAAAAGCCGTGCGTCTAATCATCATTGCTTCACGCCATGTACGAGCATAAGCAATATAAAGAATAGCAAAGGTAATTAACGAACTTACCATAGCCCAAAGACCAAGCAAGGTTAAAAATGCACTGGCATTGGCTTCCAAAACATCTGAAACAATGAGCGGCCCCATTTCCAAGTAACCGCCATTATCAAGGCTGGCATAAAGATAGCCATCCTCAAAAGCGCTTCCCCCCGTTTTAAGCTGCTCACGCACATCTTCAGAATAAACGGTGCCGGGCGGTGAATAGGCAAGACGGAAAGCAAATTGCGGCTGTAATTCATTTAAAACGACTGCAGGAGACACATTTTTTTGTTCATTAATTTCTTCTTTAATGAGAAAAATCGTGCCTTGATGCGTGCTGCGCTCGACATATTCATCTTCAAGAATACCGGTAATTGATGAGGGCAAGGCGTCAAATAATTGCAGTGTCAAATAGGCAATAGCACTTTGCGCTAGCAAAAGGCATAATAAAACGGCAATAGCACGCAATAAATTATAAAATCTATGGCGGAATTTTTCCCGCTCGACCTTTTCGCTCGCCCGCGTTTTCATCTTTCTTGCGCCTGCAAAAATAAATAACCTTTTGCACGCACAGTTTTGATAAATTGCGGATCATCAGGATCATCTTTAAGGCGTTTGCGTAAGCGCGATACCCTTGCATCAATGGAGCGATCAAGCCCGTCAAATTCAATCCCGCGCAAAGCATTTAAAATATCATCGCGTGATAGGATTTGTCCTGCTTGGCTGGCAAGCAACCATAAAAGATCAAATTCTGCCGTGGTAAATTCGAGTTTTTCATCACCAAGAGTGACAAGGCGGTTTTCATCATCAATGGCTAATTGGCCAAAATGTAACACACTCATTTTTGGCACATCTTTAACAAAGCCACTGGCTTGTTCAACCCGTTGCGGTTCGCCTTCCTTGCGGCGTAAAAGCGCCCTTATATGGGCAAGCAAGCGGCGTGGTTCCACTGGTTTTGACAAATAATCATCAGCGCCAAGTTCCAGCCCGACAATTTCATCAATATCGTCTTCACTGGCGGTCATGATGAGAATAAGCCCATCGTAAAAGCTGCGCGCATCGCGGCAAATATCAAGACCCGATTTACCTGGCAACATCACATCTAATATAACAAGATCAGGCTTATGAGTTGCTATAGCATTTTCCGCCGTGTCACCACGGGAATGAATGGTGACAATATAGCCTTGTTTGCTTAAATACGCCATCACAAGGTCAGCAAGGCGTTCATCGTCTTCAATTATTAAAATGTTTTTATTCATCTTGCCATATTTGGTTACATAGTTTGGTTACATAAAAGCTACAAAGATCTTATATCAGTTTATATGTAGATAGCATAAGTTATGGCAAGTGTTTAAGTTTAAAACTTTGACTTTTTTAAGCCGCAGGAAAAACCATAACAAATGTATAAGCAAAATAGAAATTTTTCCCCCTTAGCTGTCAATAGCTTTTCGATGACCAATATCGACACTATAAAGCTAAATGGTCGTACAACCGTATTAATCGATTTTGACGGTACAATTTGTTACCAAGATGTCACCGATTTATTGTTGAATAAATTTGCTTTGCCTGGTTTTGAAGAATTAGAAAATTTGTGGCTTTCTGGCGCGATTGGCGCTCGAGAATGTATGGAAAAGCAAGTTGCGCTTATCCGCGCCACGCCACAACAGCTTGATGGCGCGCTCAATGAAGCGCAAATTGATATGGCTTTTAAACCATTTCTCGACATGATTAAGCGACAAGGTGCAACAGCTCAAATCGTTAGCGATGGGCTTGATTACAGCATCAACCATATTTTAGCGCATAGTGGCATTAAAGATTTGCCAGTCTATTCCAATCATCTTGTGCATTTGGGTGGTGAAAAATGGAAATTGGAATTTCCATTTAAGGCCAATAATTGTCCATCAGGCCATTGCAAATGTCGCCGTTATGACCAATTGCCACTTAGCCCTTTTGGTAAAACTATTTATATTGGTGATGGCACATCAGATTTTTGCCCATCGCAAAAGGCTGATTTTGTACTTGCCAAGGGTAAACTTGCCGATTATTGCGAAAAACACGCCATTGCCCATATGCGAGTGAAAGATTTTGCACAGATTATGGCACTTTGGCCAGATTTGATGATGGAAATGTCCAACACGCATTCCAATGATGTTGGCGCTCATAGCTTTACCGAACAAAGGGCAGCGCGGATAGCATCATGATTAGCGATGTTAGTTTTTATATGCCGGGTGGGCGCGCCGGTGTTATGCTTATCCATGGCTTAACCGGCACCCCTACCGAGATGCATATTCTTGCCAAGGGCTTGAATAAGGCTGGCTTTAGCGTTTTTGGCATGCAACTTGCCGGCCATTGTGGTGATGAGGCGGATATTGTCAAAACCAATTGGCAAGACTGGTACCAAAGCGTTAACGATGCGGCAGATGCATTTTTGAAGCATGTTGACACATTATTTGTTGGCGGTCTTTCGATGGGCGCATTACTGGCACTTAAACTTGCAGCAGAACGGCCCAAGGATATTGCTGGTGTTGGAGTTTATGGCGCAACGCTTATTTATGATGGTTGGAGTATTCCCTATCTCATACGTCGTACACAATTTCTTATTCTTTGGCTTTATAAAATGGGGTTATTTCATAACCGCGTTTTTATTGAGCGCCCCCCTTATGGCCTTAAAGATGAGCGTATTCGCAAAACCGTAGCCGACAGCATGTTTTCTGGTGATAGCACCAAGGGCGGTCTTGCAGGTAATCCATTTCCATCTTTGGCAGAAATGATGATGCTGGTCAAAAATATGCGCCCGCAAATAGATGACGTTCGCGCACCTTGCCTTGTTATGCATTCAGCCAATGATGACATTGCCAATATTAAAACCAATGGTGGCTATATTGCCGAGCACGTGGCTGGACCGGTTGAATTTATTCCGCTTGAAAATAGTTACCATCTTATCACTATTGATCGCGACCGAAAAAATGTGATTAATAAAAGCGTCGAGTTTTTTTCAAAGCTATGCGGCGATACCCAATTGGACATAAATGATTTGCCTGAAATAATTCCTGCGCCTTTTTCGCCTGTTTTTGAAAACATCAACTTACAAGCTGCAAACCAATTAACAGCAAATCAACCGACAGTAATTCAGGGCAAGAACATATGAATTGGCTCGTTTTAACCCTATGGCTTGCTAATGTCATTTTTGACACTGTTGGCCAACTAGCATTTAAAGCTGCTGCAACAATCCCTGATGATGAAAAAGAGGAACCTGGCTTAAAAGCCTATTGGCATGCCTTGGTGCGCAAACCAATTTTATGGGTTGGTATTTTTGCCTATGTCGGCGAATTTTTCTTGTGGCTGGCGTTTTTAACCCTTGTGCCGCTATCAGAAGGCATATTGCTCGGCTCGGTTAATATTATTGTTATCATGGTCTTGGGCCGTATCTTCTTTCATGAAAAACTCACCCCCATGCGGATAATCGGCATTAGTTTGGTTGCACTTGGTGTTGCAGTTGTGGGAGCATTTTAAATGCGGCGTTTTTATATTTTAGGGTTTTTCTTTTTGATGATGTTCGATACCGTCGGGCAAATTAGCTTTAAGCAAACTGCAATGATTGCTGAGCCGTTGGAGTTAAGCCTTGACTGGTTTTGGCGGATTATTTCCCATCCTTGGGTCTATTTAGCCATATCGGGCTATATTGGTGCGTTTTTCACTTGGATGACCTTGCTGCGGCGCGCACCCGTTGGGCCCGCTTTTGCTGCCAGCCATTTAGAAGTGGTAACGGTGATGATTGCTTCCGTCATTATTTTTGGTGAAAATGTACCCCTTAGCCATATTATCGGTGCAATATTAATCGTTGGTGGTATTATCTGCCTTGCCTTTGCTGAACGCGATGAATTAGAAAAGCAAAAAACCTCGCAAGCATAGTTGAAAAACATAGTCAAAAAAACATAATTAAAAAATTGCATTTGAAGCAGAGTTAATCGAGGAGCATGATCTTGCCGCGAGTTTTTACCTCGAAAAAAATGCATGGCGAGTTGCCGCCAACAGCAGGCTTGCCTTTGCGGTTAACGGATTTTTTCGGTAAAAGCGGCGATATTGCTGAAATTATTGCAAAGCACTTTCATTTACCGCCCTTGCTGCTGGAATGCTCTGGTACGGCATCTTTAATTGTTGCGCTTGAAACTTTAAAGCGCTTAAACAGCAAGGACGATCTTGCTAGCACCCGCAATGAAGTGATTATTCCCGCGTTTAACTGCCCTTTAGTGGTGCTTGCCATTCATCATTGCGGCTTAAAGCCAATTATTTGCGATACCGCGCAAAATAGCTTCGATTTTTGTTTTGAACAATTGCAACAATTAGCGCATCACAAAACCCTTGCCATTATTCCCACCCATATTGGCGGCCGCCTTGCTAATGTAGAAGCAAGCCTAGCTATCGCGCGTAACATCGGTGCTTATATTATTGAAGATGGCGCGCAGGCCCTTGGCGCAGAAATTGGGCAAAGCGGCGATGTAGCATTTTTTAGCCTTGCGGTTGGTAAAGGCTTAACACTTTTTGAAGGTGGTTTACTAACAGCAAAAGACCCCAATTTATTCCACCAACTACAACTAACCCATAAAAACCTTGTAAAGCCAAATTTTTTCGCTGACAAAATAAAGCTTGCGCAATTAATGGGCTATTATTGCTGCTATAATCCACTTTTGTTAGAATTTTTTTATGGGCACAGCCGGCGCAAGGCGTTAAAAAAACACGATTACATTAACGCGGTTGGCGATTATTTTGATCAAGAAATACCAATTTTTGACGTTGGCAAAAAGCGCCGACAGATTGGCGCAAATGCTGCATTAAGATTGCCGGATTTTTTACAAAAAACCAAGATGCAAGCCGTAAAACGCATCGAGATTTTGGAAAATAACCCCATTTTACAACAATCTGGGTTAAGCATTGTTAAAGGTGAAAGTGCTACAAAAGGCACATGGCCATTTATCATGCTGTTAATGCCAAATGTTGATAGCTGCCAAAGGGCTATGGAGCGGCTTTGGCCGTCAAATTTAGGCGTAACGCGGCTTTTTGTCTCCTCCCTGCCCGATTATAACTATTTACAACCAGTATTAAGTGATGATAATCGCACTCATAAATCAGCCAACGCCGTTGACTTTGCCCAGCGAATGATAACGATTACAAATTGCCTCTGGCTTGATGATGAAAGCTTCAACATAATTATACAAGAGCTTGAAAAGGCCTTAACTTTGAAGTCTAACTCCAATCAAATTTTAAAAATATAATAAAAATAAAATATATAATATTATTTTATCAAAAATTATTTGCATAATGCCCTTTTATTATAGGTTTTGCGCCATATGTAGGTATCGACATTACTTACAATACTATATTGTTATATAATAATTTACTAAAAAATATTAGGGCTACATAATGGTAAACAAATTTGTATATATTGCAAATTTAAAAGGCACGGCTGATACTCATATTGTGGAGCCGCTCAAAAGCAGGTCAATAAGATATAAAATAATTGGCATGTTGCTTTCATTAATTGTTGTTATTTTAATTAGCGTATTTCCTCTATCGCGAGCAATTGATTACCAAGTAGATACTATTTCAGCTACAACCGAGCTTAAACATTTAACCGATAGGCTGGTTTTAACCATAGTCGAACAAACCGAGGTTGAAAGGACTTTTTTTTTAACGCGCAGCCAAGCAAGTGAACAACAATTTACAGCCCTGAGCACTAACCTTATTCACATTTTAGAAGCTTTGGAAAAAAATACTGCAAACAATCAAAGGTGGTCAGACTGGTATAAGCAGGTTAATCTTGCAATTCTTGAACGCGATGAATTTTTAAAAAACTTAATGGCAATTGCGCGGACATTGCCAAAAGATTCAACTCCTTCACTTGATCCCACAATCGAAGATAATATTCGTACGGGAAATGTGATTAAACTCATGTTATCATTTATTGAGAATGAGGAGCGGCTTTTACGCTCGAATTATCAACGGCTTAATGTGCTACGCACTGTTCTTAATTATACAGCAGTTTTAGCTATTATATTGTCTTTATTTCTTACTTACTTCGTTAATAATAAATTTCGCCGCAATATTCGTCAGTTGAAAGCTTATCATGATCAATTAGTAGAAGAAAATCAGCTACTGGAAATCCATGTGCAAGAGCGCACGACTGAGCTTGAAAAAGCGACACAACATGCGCAAAAAGAACGACAACGTGTTGAATTTTTGTTGCAAGATGCAAGTCATCGTATTGGCAACTCATTGGCTACAGCTTCTTCTTTATTATCCATTCAAATAAATCAATCGAAAAGTGATGAAATTAAAACAGCTTTATCAGTTGCGCGCGATCATATCCAAACCCTAGCAACAGCGCACCGCCGTTTGCGCCTTTCTGAAGATATGGATACTGCCGACACAAAAGACTTTTTTGAAACGGTTATTAAAGATATTGTTTTATCTTTACCACAACAAAGGCACACAAGTATAACAATCAAAACCCACATTGAAAGCTTCAAAATAAGTGCTCGTGATGCAACAACTTTGGCTATCATTATTGGCGAGCTTATCACCAATTCGGTTAAGCATGCGTTTTCACCCAATGTAAAGGGTACAATTGAAGTTATTTTACATGAAGAAGAAAATGGCGATTTAAACCTCATTATCGAGGATGACGGTCGAGGCTTCCCAGAAATTTTACATAAGCCTAATGGGCTTGGAGTGCTTATTATTTCAAAGCTTTGCGGCCAGTTTGATGTGACACCAATATTTGAAAATAGACTTGAAGGCGGAGCACGGACGATAATAAAATTAAAAAATTTAGCAATAAGAAATGTATAAATTGGCTATTTAAACTTTAACAGTTATGAATCTATCGTGATAATTTATAAGCTTTAAAAATTGGCAATCAGAGGATAAAATATTAGCTATAAACAATGAATAAAAAGGATTATAGCAATATTTTAATTATTGATCCTATCTTTGTGAACCAAATATTTAATTGATTTATTACGTCCTACAATCGGTTAAATATAATAAAAACTAGATACATACTTTAAAATAAGCCACCTAAGCTGGTATTCGTTAGGTATATGTTTTTTCCATAGTGACAGGTTAACAGATTGCATATTGGCAAAGTTTGCCATATAATCGAAAAATGTTAACCGTTGAAAGGATTTATCATGGCAACCATGAATGTATCCCTCCCCGATCAGATGAAAAGCTGGGCGGAAAAGCAGTCAGATAATGGTCGCTATCAAAATGTCAGCGATTATATCCGTGATTTAATCCGCAAGGATCAGCAAAATCATGCGGCAATGACAGCTTTCCAAAATGCTATTGATGAAGGTTTACAAAGCGGTATGCCTAGGGCTTTTGATAGGGAAGAATTTAAAGCACGCATGCGGCAAAAATCTTAAAATCGATGGCCTATCAACTAACGCCCCTTGCTGAGCGTGATTTGGAAGACATATGGCGCTTTGGTGCAAGCACATGGTCAGAAAATCAAGCCGATAAATATCTTGATGAATTGCTTTCTGTTTTCGAGCTTATTGCCAGATGGCCGAATTTTGCTCCTTTACGCGCTATTTTTGAACCACCCGTCCATATGCATGTCCACCAGCAGCACGTGATTATTTATAACCAATGCGGCGATGATGTTATCATTATTCGTATTTTAGGCGGTAAACAAAATTGGCCAGCATTGTTAAAAGAGCTGGATTTTTAACTATTGCCTTAAGCTACGCTCTTAATCAAAGCGCTAAAAAGCTTGGTAGCGCACTAAATCATCTTGGGATACTATATTATAAAAGAAACGGCTTAAAAAGGAATTTTAGCGAAGCGTTTAAATGGTTTTCACGCGCGGCAGAACAAGGGGATATGAACGCGCAAAATAATTTAGGCTTGCTTTATAATAACGGCTAAAGCGTGGAACAAGACTTCGCAAAAGCCATCGATTTTTTTGAAAAGTCAACAATCAAGGACACGTTACTGTACAAACAACCTTGACGTTTTTCACTATAACGGAAAAGACGACACACAGGATGAAACTCAAGATAAAGCACAAGAAAAGGAAATGGGCATAAAATTAATAAAACAAGCTGCACGACTAGGCCTTCCTGCAGCGATAGAAGCGTTAAAAGTTTTAGAGCAATAAACCCCCGTCTTTAAAGACGCATCACAAGATTTAAAGAAAGGCGTAGGTCATCAACCCTTAGATTAAACAGATTCAGCATTTCTTGGTTTGACCGATGTGGAAGCCCCAAAGCCCGCAATCGCTCAAAATAGGGTAAATTATCAGGATCAAAATTTGCCCTAGTTCGTTGTAACCAATAGTTAAAAGAAGCTTCTATTTTTTCAAGAGTTCCATTTTTATAGGCACCTTTGGCAAGGCGCAATAATTCTTCGCGGCTAAGATTGGCATGTTGGCGCTCTGAAGTCATGACAAGTTGGCAAGCCATTGCCAATGGCTTATAAAATATTTGTCCCAATTCACCAATTAAAATATAGGCGGCCTTTTCCATAAGCACATACATTATGACCGCATCCAGCCAGTTTTCAATTGGATAATAAAGCACTGGCACTCGCTTATCTAAACTGATGCTAGCCCCCAATGAAAGATCACTATCGCGCTTAAGACGGGCAGCCCAATCAAAACCTTCGGCGCCATATAAGCGATTGAGATATTCCGGCCTTTTCTCGCCAAATTCACCCATCATATCAAGTAAGGCCTTGGCATGTTCTGCTTTTTCAGCAATCAAACGGGCAACATTCACCCGCATTTGTATATTAGGCACCATATCAAGTAGACACGTAAAGCCTGCCGATACTGCAAGTTCGCTATCAAAAAAAGCGGCAAGGGTTTGCAATAATTCTTCCCGATAAGGATCGATGACTTCTTCAATCGATAACAACCGACCACCATTTTTAAGGTAATCTTTAAGGCCGCCTTTTCCACTCCAATCTTGTTTCATCATCCCTCTCCCTCATTTGTATATTCATATTTTATATTTTACTTATACAAGAATCTTTTGAGATAATTCAAGTCGTGGTGGAAATGAATATATGTAAAAATTGTTACATCTTATTTCTATTACTTATTAGGACAGATTTGGTCTTAAAAAAGTCCATAATTAACCCAAACTGACATATCTGATCAGTAGATAAACAACTCTACATTGTAGAAGCGCTTCTTGTCATAAGTTGCCCACAATAGCTTTATTCATATGTAATCATTTTAATCTTGTTTTAAATACCAAGGGGTAGCGGCCTTTGCCCAAAAATAACTTTTTAGCGCCCGCACCAATAAAAAGGCGTCAGGCTCTAAAGCTGCTCTTTACTTTAAACCTTCCTATTCTTGTTCAACAAAGGCTTCTTCACGGACTTTGCGCCATTTTGGTATAAGCATGGAAATTAAAGCAAGGACGGCGATAATTAATAAAGCCGCCGATAAAGGACGCTCGACAAAAATCATTGCATTGCCACGACCAATAGACATGGCACGGCGGAAGTTTTCTTCAAGCATCGGCCCAAGTACAAGCCCTAAAATAAGCGGGGCGACCTCGCAATCAAGTTTAACAAAAATATAGCCTGCAATCGAGAAAAATGCCAATAGCCAAATATCAAATGTTGAATTGCTCAAAGAAACTGCACCAATGGCACAAAACACCAAAATGGCAGGAAATAAATATTGAAATGGTATGCTAAGCAATTTGGTCCAAATACCAATCAACGGCAAATTCAAAATAAGAAGAATGAGGTTTCCCACCCACATTGAAGCAATAACGCCCCAAAATATTTGCGGATGATCAGAAATAAGGGTGGGCCCTGGTGCAATACCATGCATGACAAGCGCGCCAACCATTAAGGCCATAACTGCGGATGTTGGCAAGCCAAGGGTTAAAAGTGGTACAAATGATGTTTGAGCAGCCGCATTATTAGCACTTTCAGGTGCGGCAACCCCTTCAATAGCGCCATTCCCAAAACCTTCAGGTGGATTGGAAATTCGCTTTTCTGCAGCATAGGCCGCAAAACCTGACAGCAATGCGCCAGAACCCGGCAACAAGCCCAAAAGCGAACCAATAAATGTTCCGCGTAACACCGGCATTTGCATGCGTTTAAAATCTTGCCTACTTGGAATAAGGGAAGCAAAACTTGTCTTAATCGCTGTGCGATGCTCAAGATGGTCAAGATCTTTGATAATCTCACCAATACCAAAAAGCCCCATTGCCACCACAACAAAATCAATGCCACCGCCTAAATCTTCAAAGCCAAACATAAAGCGCGGCATAGCGGTTTGTACATCTTGACCGACACAGCCAATTAAAACGCCAAGCAATACCATGGAAATGGCTTTGGGCACCGAGCCACGGGCCAAAATAATTGAAGCCAATAGGCCAAGTACCATTAAAGAAAAATATTCGGTTGGGCCAAATAATAACCCTAATTCGGCAAGGATTGGCGCGGTAAAAGCTAAGAGAAATGTTGCAACCGTACCGGCAAAGAATGATCCAAGCGCGGCGGTTGTAAGGGCAACACCAGCACGGCCAAGACGCGCCATTTTATAACCGTCAATTGCAGTTACCACAGATGAGGCTTCACCGGGTAGGTTAATCAAAATTGCCGTGGTTGAACCACCATATTGCGCGCCATAATAAATACCAGCCAGCATAATAAGTGCCGTTACCGGTTCAAGACCTGCGGTAAAGGGTAATAAAATTGCAACCGTTGCAGCTGGCCCCAAGCCCGGCAAAATGCCAACCAATGTTCCCAATAATGCCCCAACAAAGCACCATAATAAATTATGAATTTGCAAAGCCTGATGAAAGCCAAAATATAATGCGTTTAATGTATCCATGATGCCCTCTTAACCCTCCAAACACTTAAAAACCGAACCACGGCCCGAAATACGGCGCTTGCATGCCCAACAATGTAATAAAAGCAACACAGCAGAACAAAGCTGCCAATAAACCATAAATAATTGTAAATATTGGCCGAAACGGCTTAACCGCTAAGGATGAAACGGTGATGCATAAAAAGACGGCAAGAAATAATCCACCGCCGCGCAAACTTAGTCCAAAAAGCACCAGAGCAAGACAAATAATGATGACATTTTTGGGATGAAATTTTGGTATCGCTAATTCATGGATTTTTAAAAAACCGTGAATAGTGGTAATGAGCCCAAATAAAATCAGCAATGTCGATATAATCGCCGGAAAACCACCAGGGCCAATACGCCGCAACGTACCAAAGGGTAAACTTCCCGTTGCATATAAAGCTATAGAGCCAATAAGAATAAAAAGCATACCCGCAGCAACATCTGTATTAAACCTTATCGGCATTGTCATTATCCTTCCAGCTCGCATTTGATTTTGAAAAAATCGGTGGTTGATAAATAGATGGTTTAGGTGCAAAACCGTGGAATTTTTCAATCTCCACCAAGCATGAATTAGCACTTGGTGCTTGGGTTAATGTTGAAGTGCCATGATCGGCGGTCAGCACATTTGGATTACCATTGAGTTCAATCCAGTTACCCTGTTCATCTTGCCATGGGTCAAACCATGCACCCGTTGGCAATTGCACAACACCTTGCTTTATATTTTCGCTTAACACTGCACTCGCAAGACAGGCGCCACGCTCGTTAAAAACTTTGACAATATCATTTTGACTAATATGACGGCTTTTGGCATCATCAATATTCAGCACGATGGGTTGGCGACCATGTTTTTTGGTATCGCGGCATATTTTTGCATGATCCCATTGGCTGTGCAATTTATCATGGGGCTGGCAACTTAATAAATGTAAGGGAAACCGCACTGCCATTTTAGCACCCAGCCATTCTTGAGGCTCCAACCATGCTGGATGCGGCGGTGAATCCGCGTAATTAAAACTTGCAATTTTATTTGAAAAAAGTTCAATCACCCCCGATGGCGTACGCAAAGGATGATCTTGCGGATTGCTGCGAAATTCACTCAATAGCGTTGGCTGATTTTTTTGTGGTAAATCAAGATAACCGATATTTTTAAAATTTTCATAATCGGGTAGCTCGACATTTTGTGCTTTAAAAGCAATGCGCGTTTCATCATAAAGCCATTCTAGCCATTGCTCCTCACTTCGCCCTTGTGTAAATTCTTGTTCTGCTCCCAATCTTTGTGATAATTGTCGTAAAATCTCATGATCGGTTGTAATGCCTGACGGCGCTTCAAATTGCGCTTTTGAATAGGTTAAAAAACTATCGCGGCCAGAGGCGGCAATATCATTACGCTCTAAAAAAGTTACCGCAGGAAATACAATATCTGCATGGCGGGCATGGGCATTCCACCAATGCTCATGGGCGATGATGGTATCAGGCTTTTGCCAAGCATCACGCAGCCTGTTTAAATCTTGGTGGTGATGAAAAGGGTTGCCCCCAGCCCAATAAACCAGCTTAATATCGGGATATATTTTGGTTTGACCGTTAAAATGGTAGGTTTTGCATGGGTTTAGCAACATATCGGCAATGCGAGCAACTGGTATTGCATCTTTGATCGGGTTATCGCCTTGGGGAAAAGACGGCAAGCTAACCAATGGCCCCTTCATGCCAATATTGCCAGCTGACGCATAACCAAACCCAAAGCCTAAGCCTTTGGTGCCAATTGTGCCAAGCATTGCGGCTAAAGCAATCGCCGCCCAATAGACATATTCGCCATGATCGGCACGCTGTAAAGCCCAAGCTACCATGATAAATGTCTTTTTTGCCGCCACCTTCTCACATAGGGATTTGATTGTGGCGGCTTCTATATCGGTAATATTGGCAGCCCAATCAATATTTTTTACAATGCCGTCACTTTTTCCTAACAGATAATCTGCAAATGCTGCAAAGCCGGTGGTATATGTGTTCAAAAAGCTATAATCGACATGTTTTCTCACCAAGAGATAATGGCAAATAGACAGCAATAATGCAGTGTCACTATTAGGGCGGAGCGCCAGCCAGCTTGCTTTGACATCCACATCGCTTTTAAGCGGCGAAATGGATATAATCTCAATGCCGTTTTCAACGCATTTTTGTAATTGTGCCAATGTATCATGGCGCGCAATACCACCAGAATTGACCTGAGCATTGCGAATGGGTGTACCGCCAAACATCAAAATAAGTTCGCTTTGGCTGGCAATATCGTCATAAAGAGTATGATTGGTGACAAGGCCATTAAGTCCGCCGATAATATGGGGTAAAAGGGTTTCTGCTGCGGCATAACTATAGGTTTGATGAGAGCGCACCGAGCCACCAATACAATTAAAAAACCGCTTTAATTGGCTTTGGGCATGGTGAAACCGCCCTGCACTTGACCAGCCATAAGAGCCTGAATAAATTGCCCCATTACCATAGCGCTGTTTTATCCGCTTTATTTCATCGCTAACAAGATCAAGTGCCTTATCCATATCCACTTCAACAAATTCATCATTGCCACGTCGGCCTTTTTTATCCTGCGGCCCATAGTCAAGATAGGATTTGCGAATAGCAGGTTTTAAAATGCGAGTTGGAGCAAAATTATCTTGCGGATAATCTTGGCCAAACTGTGCGGGGAAGCTATCACCTTTAAAGGGTGACAAAATCTTTTCACCCTCTTTATATTGATAGACACCCCAATGGGTCGCAATGAAGCTATCTTTGCTTGTCACCTTATGTGAGCCCTATTCAATGCTAATATGCGCCGCTTCAATAATAGCCTTATAGCGGTTCATTTCTGAGATAGAATAATCGGCAAGGGCTTTTGAGCCGGTATTTTTAGCAGGTTCAAAACCAAATACTTCCAATTTTGTCTTAAATTCCTCGCTTTTAACCGTATCACTAAGCGCTTTTTCCAAAAATGCCATGGCTTCTGGATCCATATCTTTAGGCCCCCAAAGACCATACCAAGCAAGCATTTCCATTGCTGGCATACCACTTTCTGCAACGGTTGGAATTTGCGGCGCAAAAGGCGAACGCTCGCGACTGGTTACGGCCAAGGCCTTTAAACGACCAGATTTAACATGGGGCAATGACGACATCATCGGATCAGCAATTAATTGCACCTGTCCACCAATCATATCATTAAGTGCAGGGCCGCCGCCGCGATAGGCAATGATTTCATTATCCACGCCAGCTTCACTCTTTAACGCTTCCACGGCAAGATGTCCGGCTGAACCATAACCACTGGTTGCAAAATTATAATTGTCTGGCTCTTGCTTTACTTCGGCGAAAAATTCACCAAGATTATTCGCCTTATCGCTTGGATTGGTGGAAATGACCAAAGCGCCCTCTGCAACAAGACCAATATTGCTAAAATCGGTCAATACATTATAGGGGACATTTTTATTAATCAACGGTTGCACGACATGGATGCTACCATCCAATAATAGCGTATAACCATCAGCCGATGAACGCACAACTTCCGATGTACCAATAACACCGCCTGAACCACCACCACGATTATCGACAATAAAAGTTTTGCCTGTGACCCGCGATAATTCAGCCGCCAAAACACGCGCCACCCCGTCAACCGAACCACCGGGAGGAAATGGTACAATAATGGTAATTGGCTTTTGCGGAAATTGTGCCAAAGCTGGTGAGGCAAAAAGCGCAATGACCATTATGAAGAACAATTTCTTAAAAAATGTCATGATCAACTCATCCTAGTGTTCAATTTTTTGCGTGATTATTCTTAGGTAATTTTTTGGCTTATTGTCGCATTCAAACTCGCCACATTTCTTGTGCGTCACCCGTTATAAAGCGAGCAAAATCACCGAACGGAGTGTGAATGTGGCAAGCTGGATAAGTGAGGGAGCCTATAAGGAAGGCTACCTCTAAAGTAAGGATCTCTTGCAACAAAGCTCGCTTATAATTTTAACAAGCCTGCGGGTAAGAATATGTTGCTGTAAAAATGGCGGTAAACTTATCCAGCAAGGCCGGCGATAGCAGAACTATCGATTTTCCAACCATAACGCTTATCCAATTCAAGTTCCTGCACCGCACGAATACCACGCATCAGCGCTTCCCCTTCAAGACCTGTCAATGGTCGGCGTAATTCACCAACGGGCAAACCAACAATTTTCATCAAGGATTTAACCGCAACTGGATTGATAGCTGAATAATTATAATGCAATATCGGCAAAAGACGAAGATAGACATCTTTAAAGTTTTTAGCATCTTGCCCATCTTGCCAAGGCTTAGACATGGCTGCTACTTCAGCTGGCGCAATATTACCACCCATATTAGCAGTACCATGACCGCCAAGGCTCATAGTTGGAACCACAAGCCCAAGGTTAGGGCTATCACAACACATGACCGAGACATCGGGATTGGCAGCAAGGATTTGCGCCACCTGCCCAACACGTCCAGTGGATTCCTTATGAATTACGTAATTTGGATGCTTAAACAATCGCAACAGACTATCCCAATGCAAGTCACTTTTTACCCGCGGCGGATTATTATAAATACCTAATGGTAAGTCGCTTGCATCAGCCACTTCTAAAAAATAGCGTTCAATATCGGCTTCTGACGCACAAATATAGGCTGGCGCTGCGATAATTGCACCATCAGCACCATTGTCACGGGCATATTGAACATATTCAATAGTTGTTGCGGTGTTATTGCCAGTACAGCCAAAGAAAATTGGCATATCTGCCGTTTTCATTTTAGCAACTTCAACAATAATGCGTTTACGTTCTGCTGGTGAAAGCATTGAAACTTCACCGGTTGATCCCATAACCAAGATAGCCTTGGTGCCATTGCTACGTTGAAATTCCAACAAATCACGAAATGCGCCGAAATCCACCTCGCCATCAGCGTCAAATGGTGTAACAAGCGCAACAAATGACCCTGTAATCTTATCTTTCTTTGCTGACATTTCAACCTCCCCATGAAGCATTGCCATAAATATTATCTAGTTTTAGCAATATAGACTATAATTAGCAGACAATTTAATTGAGCCTAACAGGAATAACGAAGAAAATTTACCCAAATTTAAATGGTATATTAAAATAAAATTTTAAAATACTACAAAGCCTACAAATATCTTTTTAACAAATAGGCTATAAGTGACCATTGGTGTAAATATATATTCAATTAACTGCTAATATTTAAATTTAATAAACTTACCCAATCAGGTAAAGTCTGAATTATACCAATAAGTGAAAACCTTAATATTATTAAAAAGAATAAATCCAGCCTTGAACTATTCTAATAGTTTTAGCTATGATTTTAATGTTGCTTTGACTGAATTTTGTCGCGCGGTTGATTTTATCAATGATTGAGTATAAAACTTGAAAAAAATAATCAGGTATATTATTAAAATCATCAATGGGTAGCGGCATGGAAATTATCGAAACTGCCGGATTAACGATCATGTTTGACACAATGAATGTCAAGCGCGACTATAAATGGCGCTCGCTTATGGATGAAGGTATTTGGCTGGGGGTCGTGGTTGAAGGATTGGTTGAAGTTGACCACACTGAATTTGGCAATCATATTTGGCAAAAAGGCCAAATGACCATATTTAAAAGCGAAGAACCTTCAGAAAGTTGTCATCGCTCGCTAGCTGATGGTGCTTTAAGTGCGGTATTTTTGCACCTTGACCCTTTAAAAGCACAAGTACAATTTGGTGAAAAAACCGTTTCCAGTATAATGAATGCGGTTGGCAAAATGCAACATACTGCTTCCCATATAGTCAATACAATTTCGAGCCAAATATTGCTTTGCCCCCTTAAAGGGCAATCGCGCCAGCTTTATATGACAGGCAAGGCGCTTGAATTAATGGCTTATTTATTACCTGAAGCTGGTGATAATATGGATAAGCAAACCAAATGGTCGTTGCGCGATATTGAATGTTTTCATGCTGCCAAAGCAATTTTATTGGCAGATCTTGCCAATCCACCAACGGTTATGGAGTTAGCGCGTATGGTTGGCACCAATACCCGCAAACTTGGTGCGGGATTTAATGATATTTTTGGCATGCCAGTTTATAGCTATGTTAAAGCGCGCCGTTTAGAAGAAGCGCGTCAACTTTTAGAGGCAGGCGAAACCTCTATTTCACGCGTTGCCCATGATATGGGATATAATCCTGCCCATTTTACCACCGAATTTCGCAAAAAATTTGGCTTTTCACCATCGCAAATTAATCGGTCTTGATGGCTGAGATAACCGCGTTAATCTAGAGTCAGGACGTGGTTTCAAATTTGACTAAAAATATCTTTGATAGAAAGACAAAGAAAAATGGACACCCCATACAAAGATATTGATCTACCAAATTGCGATAGTATTATAATGGTGGATGACATTGTCGCTCGCCACGAAAACTGCGATCCATCAGTTGATTTTTCAAATAGTGGTGATTTTGAGGGACGTTATCGCGGCAAGTTACTAACTCCTAATATCCAATATTTTGATTGCGACCTTACCACAACAAAACCTTTCCAAGCAGCAATGGATCTTAAGCCAGGTTTATTTATCGGCCAAACCATTAAGGGCAATTGGGTCAGCTATGCCGAAGACCAGCCGATAATCATGGACAATACCAATGAGCTTACCCTATGTGGTTGCGGTAAAATATGTCAGCATCATGAAAGACAGGAAATTGGTCAGCATGTTAAAATGACTTCATTTTATATTAATGCGGATTTCTTTGAGCAAATAGCCAAGGATGAACCTATACCCGATGAATTGCTTAAACTCATTGCTGGCAATGCGCCATGCTTGAGCAATTTGCCGCTAACCAAAACCATGCAAACAATTCTTGAGCAAATTTATGCCTCACCTTTAAATGGCTATGTTACGCAAATAGAGGTCACAGGACTTGCACTTGCCCTCATTGCAGAATGTATTACAGCTCTAAGTGCCCAGCCAATAAAAAGCAATTTTAACCGCCGCCATCATGAACTTGCTTATGAGGTTAAATCCTATCTTGATGAGCATCTTAATCAACGGCACTTAATTGGCGATATTGCGAGCCGATTTGCCACCAATGAAAGCACATTAAGGCGGGCTTTTAAATCAACCTTTGGTGTATCTATTACCACTTATTTGCGCGGCAAATTATTGGAAATGGCCCGTATGCAAGTGCGTTTAAACCAATTGCATATTGCAGAAATTGCCTATCAATGTGGCTTTTCTGATCCAGCAAATTTTACCAATGCCTATCGCAATCATTTTGGCCATGCACCAACAGTTGATCGATTTAAATAGAGCTATCATCTTAAAAATCCATAAGCATGAGACTGCCTAAATATAAGGTTGATCGAATAACACAAGAATTATCCCGAAATCCACAAGCCGACTTTCTATATCCATTGAAGTAAAGATGTTACTCAACAAAGATATTAAAAAATCGCAAGCGGTTTCATCCTTTGGAGGACGGGGATTATCGTGTTTCAATCAATTGCAAAATCAATTGCGCCCACAGATGCGCCTACAAATGCGCCTTATGGGCAACGACGTTTGCGCTATTTATGCTATGGCGCATTTTATATTGTTACTGCCATTCCCATGTCTTATATATTTTATCTTTTGCCAGCATTACTGCGCGAAGCTGGATATTCTGCCGCATCTATAAGTCTGCTTTCACTGGTTTATTTACCCTATGCTTTGCGCGTTTTTTGGGCACCCCTTATTGATAGATATGCAAAAGGCGCACCTAATGCTTATCGCCATATTATTTTGCTAACTGCGCTCATTGCAACATTTACTTTATTGGCATTTTTATGGGTTGATCCGAGTGCTAATTTTGCGCTGTTAATGGTGCTTTCAAGTTTGCTTTTTATCATTTTGGCCACAGGCACCATTGCACTTGATGGCTTTGCAGTCATTACTGAAGATGAACAAGGCTATCGCTATGCCAGTATTTGGCAAGTGATCGGCTTTACCATTGGTGGTATTATTTTAGGGTTGATTGCCTTTTTCGCCAATGGTCAAAGCTGGTTTATCATTCTTAGCGCAATTATTATCTGCACGGCGCTTGCAACCGGCTTTTTATTTTTAGTAATCCCAGCAAGGCCGGCATTAGAGCGTTTTCCGAAAAGTGTGAAGCGGTTTTCGGACAAAAAACGCGGTGTAAACAAAGGTTTAGAGCGCCGATCTGATCCAATCAGATCGAAAAGCGCTCTAACAATAGAGCTGAATAACCCTAAAGACGCAAAAAGCCACGGAGAAACCCGGTCTTTTTTGGCATTTTTAGCCTTTTTGCGCCATAAAGCCATTTGGCATTTTATCCTCATTGCGCTTTTTGCTAAAATGGGCTTAGGCTTAGTCACAGCCTATCTTCCAATTATGCAAGTAGATTTTGGCGTTTCTGCTGGCCTTGCTGGATTTTTTGGCGCATTTGGCAGCAATGCTTTGGGGCTTGGTGCTGCCCTTATCAGCGGCCATATCTTATTGCGCTATAATGGCTTAAAGCTTATCGGTTGGATGAGCCTTGCCACCGCAATCATATTTTTAGGAACAGCAATCTGTGTCAATCAATGGCAAAATGCGCCTTTTGCTATTTTTATATCTCTTATTTATATGGCACTTGGCTATGCCTTTATAGCCCCTTTAAAGGCGCTATCACTGTGGTTAAGCCAGCAAATTGGCGATAGCCATACCGCCGCTAGCCGTGTGTCTATGCTTGCTTCAATTGATCTTACTCTTTCGCTATTAACCGCATCAATGGCTGGTAGCATTGTTACCTTTATCGGCCTATCGGCATTTTTTGGGTTGGCTTTTTTATTAAGCCTTTTTGCCATGGTGCTGGTTTTTCTTAATCCGGCCAAAAATCTCGCAGCCCTCTATTCTTGTTTAACCCGTTCCCTTTAGTCATGAAAGGTTTTCCATGTCTTTAACGAAGTCTTTAACGATGTCTTTATCCTTGAAAAATCTTATAACCTATAAAATGGCTGGACGATTATTATTAGCAAGTTGTTTGGTGTCCCCTGCCCTGCCACTTATATCGGCGAAAGCTCAAGATGGGGGACAAATTCAAGATGGGGCGCAAAGCCAAAATCAACGACAAGATGAAGCAAGTACCACCCTTGAACCAATTATTATTACCGCCCGTAAGCGTGAAGAAAATATAAAAGACGTACCAGCATCAGTCCATGTTGAAACAGCCGAAAGTTTAGAGGAAAAACGTATTATTGATGGCGCATCGGCATTGCGTGATGTTGCAGGAGCAAGTGCTGGTATTTTTGGCGATCGGTCTAATTCATTTGTGGTGATGCGCGGCGTTGGCCCAATCTTAACTCCGCTTAGTCCCGATGACAGCTCGGTGTTAACCTTTGTTGACGGCGCACCGCTACCAATTGGCGCATCTTTTTCTTCCTATCTTGATTTAGCACGGGTTGAGGTTATGAAAGGACCGCAAAACACCCTATTTGGCCGTAACACCTCCGGCGGTGCCATTAATTTAATTCCAGCAGAACCAAGCCACGAATTTGCCGCGACTATTCGCGGTGAATTTGGTAGCGATGGCATTTATCGCGCTGAAACCATGGTGAATGGCACGATTATTCCTGATATTTTAGCCGGTCGCATCGCAATTCGTCGAAATGGAGAAAATGGCTTTATTGATAATCTTGTTGGCGACAAACTTGGCAAGGATAGTAGTTTTGTTGGCCGCGGCTCGCTGCTTTTCACCCCCAATGCGGAAAACCGCTGGTTAATTAGTATTCAAGGTGAAAATAGCAAAGTTACCCCCATCACTTATATTGCCTATCATCCTTTTGCACATAAACTTGGCGCACAAAATCTTGGTAAGGATGACAGCAAAATTTATTTAATAAATTCACGGTTTGAGCATGATTTTGAAACGGTAACTTTTACTGCACAAACCAGCTATTCAAAAGTCAATAATTACAATATTTATAACTATCCCGATGCTTTGCTTGCTGCCGATATTAGCGGTTTATCACCACAAGATTTTCTTGATCCCAAGACCAATTTTAGTAGCTATGATAAGCGTGACACACGCTTTTCTCAAGAATTTCGCTTAAGCTCCATGCCGCAAGCAAATATAAGCTGGCTTACGGGTTTTGTATTTTATCAAGATAAAGCAATGCGCGATAATAGCAAAGAAAATTGGTATTATGGCCCAAGCGCCACTGGTACGAGTATTTATAATACAACCACAACTGGCCAAGCCATTTTCGGTGAAATGACCTATCCAATAGCTGAAAAACTAAAATTATCGGTTGGTGGACGCGCGACCCATGAAAGCAAAAAATTCGATAGTCAATTCTTTAGTGATGGCTTAAATGGTGCCATTCCCTATTTTGAAGAGCATGGCAAGGAAGATTATAAGTTTTTAACTGGACGTGCTGCCTTATCCTATAATTGGACAAAGGATATAATGAGCTATGCCAGCATTTCACGCGGCTATAAAAGCGGCGGCTTTGGCCAAGAAAATGCGTTAAATTGGCAAGGCGTTGCTCGTAAGCCCTATGGCTCATCTAACATTATAACTTATGAGCTAGGTAGCCGCGCCGCTTTGTTAGAAAATCGCCTTGAATTAACCGCAGCTGCATTTTTTAACGATATGCATGACGAACAAATAATGGTATGGGATTATCAAAATGTAAGCGGCTACAATGTCAATATTGACGCGCAAAGTGCGGGCTTTGAGCTTGATGGTAAATATTTACTTGGCAAATATTTTATTTTAAGCGGCGGTGTTGCTTACACAACCAGTAAATTGCGCAATGTTTCTCAACAAATTTCTGATTTACAAGAAGGAATACGCAGCGGTAATAAGTTGCCAAGTGTGCCATTATGGTCGGGGAAAGCCGCTATTGAATATCATGCTTTTGGCGAAGATCTTGGGCTAAACGGCTTTTTTGCCAATAAGGAATTTAATGCGCGCCTTGGCTATAATTATTTAGGCACTCGCTATACCAATGCGACAAATACCGGCAAACTTAATCCAGCCCATATCGTGTCTGCCCGCTTTGGTTTAGATTGGGGATCAGGCGAATTTTATGTCTTTGGTGATAATCTTTTAAATAAGCAATATTTAAATATCAAAGAATATTTTGGCACCAATGCCGATGGTCAATCTATCTTTGGTGTTTCTTATGCCCGTGGCGCAACCTATGGCGCCGGCATTGCAGTGCGGTTTTAAATTGTTGAAGCTATCTTAAAAAAAATTGGGCCAAAGTGCAATTTGGCTCAATTTAACGCGATCCCTAAAATCTTTGACGCGATCCCGAAAGTCCACCTGCTTGTTATCAAAAATAAACTATTTTAAAAAATATTAAACTTGAGGGGTTTTATCATGATTAAGAGCCGGTTTAGATTTTTATGGTCAAATAGTTTAATTGCAGCGCTTTCTGCCGTTTTATTGATAGATAGCGTGGCGGCGCAACCAATAACCGATACGCCCATTGCAGAAGATAATAATAATACGGTCTTAGACCCAATTATTATTACCGCAAGACGACGCGAAGAAAAAATTCAAGATAGTCCAGTGTCGGTAAGCGTTATACAGCAAGATCAATTGGTGACGGGCCGTGTCTCCAATCTTGAAGATGCAGCATTCCATGCACCAAATGTCAATTTTAACGGCCAAGGTGGGCCACTTACCATACGCGGTGTTGGTTCTCTTGGCATATCAGGCGGTGTGGATCGCTCGCCCGCTATTGGCCTATTTATCGATGATGTCTTTATCGCTCGCCCTTTAGGCTATCCCACTTTGTTAGATGGCTTGGAACGGGTGGAAATTGTGCGTGGCTCGCAATCGGTTTTATATGGCAAAAACACTATTGGCGGCGCGGTTAATCTTTTAAGCCGTTTGCCGGGAGATAAGCCAGGCGCAGAACTTGATTTAACCTATGCCAGCAATCATGAAAAACGCGTTAGAACCGCATTTGAAACACCGATAAAAGGCACTGGTCTTGCTATGCGGGTTGATGCCTCATGGAGCTTAAATGATGGCTATATCGTCAATAATTATAATCATCACCATGTTAGTGATGTGGATTACTTTACTGGTCGCATTGTGGTTGCAGGAGAGATTAGCGATGCAACACGCATAAAAATTATTGGTGATTTTTCGCAAGATAAAAGTGATGGTGGCCTTTGGTATGCGCCGCTTGACTTAGCGTTCAGACATAAAGCCGACCATGATTTTACCCCTGAAAATAATGTTAAATCCGGTGGATTTTCTGCCCGAATTGATCATGATTTTGATGCCTTTGAATTGACTTCAATCACCGCCATGCGCGGTCATAATTTTTCGCAATATCTTGATGGTGATTTTACCCCATCGCCATCAATTATCCAAGCGCAGGTGGAAAAGCAACGCCAATTTAGCCAAGAAATCCGTTTCACGTCACACGATAATGAGCGATTGCGTTGGATGGGTGGCTTATTTTATATGCATGAAAAATTTGAAGGCACGCAGTTTTTTGATTTTGCCTATTTACCGCGTAATCTGTTAAGCCGCGATGTTTTTGAACAAACAAATGATACCTATTCGGCCTTTGGTGAAGTGGGCTATTTTATTTTGCCTAAGCTTGAATTATCAGCTGGTGGTCGTTTAACCTATGACCGCAAAGATACAACATCTAAAATTTCAACGCCAAGCGGTACTTTTATGTTTGGTAATCCAGGTTTTGCCGCCGACGAGGTTTCCTTTACCAATTTTTCACCAGAGATAAGCGCGACTTGGCATTTTTCACCGGGCAATATTGCTTATGCAAAAATAAGCCGTGGCTATAAAGCTGGTGGCATCAGCCCCTATATTGAAGCCGATGGTCGCGCTAATAGTTATGATCCTGAAACCACAATGAGCTATGAAATTGGTGCCAAAACCACCATGCTGGATGGACGTTTAACCCTATCGGCCGCAACCTTTTATATTGATTGGAAAAACCAACAAGCGGTTATTTATACAACGCCATTTACCCGTGTTTATCGCAATGCTGCCGCGGCAACCTCGAAAGGCTTTGAAATAGAGGGTACATTTGCAATAAATGAAGAAATATCGCTGAGCGGCGGTTATGGTTATACAGATGCAAAATATGATGATTTCATTGATGAAATTTTAAGGCAAACCTATAGCGGCAATCCCTTGCCTTTTGCTCCCAAACACAGTTTTAACACCAGTTTAAATTGGCAGCACGAATTGCAAAATAATTGGCTTGTCAACGCTGGGGTCGATTATAGCTATCGCAGCTCCTATTCCTTTACTGCCAATAATGAATTTAGGCAAAAGCCAACCAATATTATTGACGCCCATATTGGCATTGAAAAAGATTGGTGGCGTGCAACCCTTTGGGGCAAAAACCTAAGCGATGAAACCTATCTTAAAAACTATTTCAACTATGCTGGCACCGATATGGGGGTTGCCGCTTTAGGGCGTAGCTTTGGCTTCACTTTAGCGGCTAAGTGGTAAATAATATGATGAAACAAGGCGCAAATAATACTATCAACCAAGATAAATCAGCTAAGAGCAAAACGGGGGAAAATAACCTTTTGCTCATGACGCTTATTGGTGCTTTATATTTTTCGCAAGGCCTGCCAATGGGCTTAGCGATGGAAGCATTGCCGGTCATCATGCGGCAAAATGGGGTTTCGCTTGAATTATTAGCCTTTGTTCCCTTGGCAGGATTACCTTGGGTGTTAAAAATATTTTGGGCACCTTTGGTTGATAATCATTGGAGTGCGCGGCTTGGACGGCGGCGTAGCTGGCTATTAGCTATGCAAGCAATTTTGATCCTATCGATGATCATCTTGGCCTTTATTCCAACAACAAGTAATAATGCTATTTTGATGATGATACTCATGGCGGTTGGCATGACTGCCAGTGCAACACAAGATACCGCCACCGATGGGCTTGCAGCAGAGCGGCTTCGTGCTGGTGCCTTAAGCCGTGCCAATGCTTTGCAAATTGGCGGCATGATGGCAGGTTTCATGGTTGGAAGCGGCGGTACTTTGTTATTTATTGATAGCCTTGGCCAACAAACCCTATTGCTTTTATTAACATTATTTCCATTGTTTGCCTTTGTCCTTGCGCTTATTTGGCAGGAATATCCTATAGAACCTTTCTTATCGCCTGCAGATCATGTGGTTTACAAAGCCCGCCTAAAAGACTGCTTTGCCCGCCGTGGCATCTGGTCTTTATTGTTGCTTGCCTTTCTTTATGGCGGTGCTCATGCCGGCGGGGTCAGTGTTACCAAATTATTTCTTGTTGATCTTGGTTGGACAAGCCGCGACACTGGAATTGTTACCACCTTGGGTGGGCTTATACTCATTTTTATTGGTAGCCCAATAGGCAGTAAACTTGCCAGCTATCGCTTATGGTTTGGGCTTAGCACCGGCGTGTTTGTTGTTATGCTGGGGCTAGCTTTTTGGGGTTTACTTGCACTTGGCACAGTAAGCGTTAATTGGGGAAGTGTTATTTGCGCAACCTTATTACTCAATATTGGCAGCGGTATTATTGCCGTTTGTGCATCCACTCTTAACATGGCTTTTGGCGGCTCTGGTAAACAAGCTGGTACCGATGTCACCTTGTTGCAAAGTGTCAATGTCGTTGGCGAAATGATGTTAGCTGGCATGGTTATCGGCCTTGCTGCCATGCTTGGCTATGGCATGATGTTTCTGCTGGTTGCAGCTGGGTGTTTATTTATTTTACTTGCCGCACGCTTGGTTAAAGCAAGGCTTTCACCAGCCGCCCTTGCACCCTTAAAAACCAACAATTCTTAAGAGGAGGTGTATTTAAAATGGCAAAAGCGATAACAGCATCAAAACTAGCAATTGATAAAAAGCCAGATTATCTCGCAAGTTTAAAACTTATCATTCATTATAGCCAAAATTCACGGATTAAGATAGTTTTATCCGTGCTGCTTGCGTGTTTAGCAGTTGCCTGCGAATTAGTGCCGGTTTGGCTGGTCTATCAACTTGTAAGCGCGGCAATTGATGGCACTGCTTCCTTAAGCAGTTTTGTGCTTTATGCGTTTTTTGCTCTTATCAGCGTTATCATTAGTTTTCTATCACTTGGCTTATCGATTAGTTTTTCCCATATTGCCGCTTATGACATCATCTACCAATTGCGAAGCAGTCTTGCCCGCCATATTGCCCGTGTACCACTTGGCATTTTTGCTAATCACCGCAGTGGCGACGCTAAAAAAATAATGATTGATGATCCTGAAACTTTGGAAAAAATTGCCGCCCATGGTTTGCCAGAAGGCATCAGCGCCTTGGTAACTTTCATTGCCGTTTCCATTTGGCTTTTTATTGTTGATTGGCGCATGGCGATTGCCACTATTATCATCACGCCTTTATCTTTTGTGCTGCTTACCATGGCGATGATGCGCGGCGGCCGCTTGGCTGGTGCCTATCAAGCGGCAAGCGCTCGCATGAATGCGTCAATGGTTGAATATTTAGCCGCGATGCCGGTGGTTAAAATTTTCAACCGCAGCGGCGAGAGTTTTTCTCAAACAGCAAAGGCAGTGCAGGATTATACCGATATTGAGCTTGCCTCGGCTAAGTTATATTTGCCGCTTGGCAGCACATTTTATTCGCTGGTTCTTGCCAATATAACGGTTATTTTACCCGTCGGCGTGATTTTGCTGTATTATAACACTATTGATTTACCAATACTGCTGTTTTTCTTAATTTTAGGCGGTAATTACGGCCAATCATTGCTTAAATTATTTAACCAATTTCACACCCTTGCCCATATCAGCATGGGGTCGATGTTAATTGGCGACTTGCTCAATACAGCCGAGCAAAAGGACAGCGGCGCAATTATTGACTTACAAAATAGCGATATATGTTTTGATGATGTTTGCTTTGGCTATCAAGGTCGTGAGGTTTTACATCATATAAATTTTACAGCAAAAACCGGCAGTGTTACCGCGCTCGTTGGCCCATCAGGTTCAGGTAAAAGCACGATGGCAAGCCTTATTGCCCGCTTTTATGACGTTGATAGCGGCAAAATAACCATTGCCGGAGTTGATGTGCGTGATATTGGCTTGCAACAATTAATGGATAATGTCGCTTTTGTCTTTCAAGATAGTTTTCTTTTTTCTGATACGATTGAAGCCAATATTCGTTGTGGCAATAAGACTGCCAGCCAAGCCGATATTGAAAACGCAGCTCAAAGCGCCCAAGCCCATGAATTTATTTTGGGCTTGCCACAAGGCTATAATACCCATTTAGGCCAATTGGGGCGGCGTCTATCGGGCGGCGAAAGGCAACGCATTGCCATTGCCCGCGCTATTTTAAAAAATGCCCCAATTATTATTCTTGATGAAGCAACCGCTTTTGCCGACCCAGATAATGAAGCCGCTTTACAGCAAGCGCTTGGCGCTTTAATTGCCAACCGCACCCTTATTATGATCGCCCATCGCCTCAGCACAATTATTGCTGCCGATACAATATTGGTTGTTGACCACGGGCAAATTGTCGCCAAAGGCAATCATCAAAGCCTTGTTGATGAAGGCGGCATTTATGCACAATTATGGCAAGACTATAATTATAACCAAGATCAAAAGGAAAAAGGTGGGCAAAATGGTTAATCAAAGCACAAATAATCAACCGCGCTCAGACTTGCAGAGCCTAAAAAGACTTTGGCAATTGGCAGGCCCGCTTAAAGGCAAGGTGCTAAGGGGTATTTTTTTCCGCTTTGCGCAATCCTTAGCGCTTGGATTTGCTTTTGGGGTTATGATTTGGGTGGTAACAAGCCTCATTGATGGCCGTCCTTTAACGGGCGTTTGGATTGGGCAAATTATTGCTTTGATGATTGTATCGCTTATCGGCCAAATGCTATTTGGCTATTTAAGCGCTGCCAATAGTTGGTCGGCCAGTTACGCATTAGCGAGCCAATTGCGTATGACCCTTCTTGATCATTTGCGTAAATTGCCAATGGGTTTTCACCTCTCGCGCCATAAGGGCGACACGGTAAGCGCGCTTACCAGTGATATGCAAGCCATTGAAGGCTTTTTATCCGATGCTTTGCCGCGCATTGCCCAAGCCTTTGGTATTCCGCTGATGGTGTTGGCATTTTTAGCCTGGCGTGATTTTGCTGTGGCTCTTGCCGCCTTTATATCGATTTTATTATCAGTGCCGATATTTTTATGGTCAAATAAACGGCTTAGCGCTCTTGGCATTAAGCGACAAGATGGCCAAGCAGATGCAGCAGCCCATATGATTGAATATGTGCAAGGAATTAGCGTTATTAAGGCCTATAATCTGGTGGAAACGGGGCAACAACGCTTTTATAATGCTCTAAAAGCCTTTCGTGATATATCGATAAAGCTGGTTTTACAACTAACTGTACCGCTTATCTTATTTGCTGGCGTCCTTAGTCTTGGCATACCGCTTATTATGCTTATGGCTGGCTGGCGCTTTTTTAGTGGCGCCATTGACCTTGCAAGCTTGGTGACTTTTCTCATTTTAATTTTTAGCGCCTATGCGCCATTGCTAGCATTAATCAGTGTTATGGAACAAACGCGCATTGCTGATGCCGCCTTAATCCGTCTTGACCGCATTGCCGCCGCAAAACCGCTTTTAGAACCAACCACTAGCAAAGTGCCAACCGATTATGATGTTGCCTTTCAAAATGTCGGCTTTAGCTACATTGCGGGAAATGAGGTTTTGCAAGATGTGAGCTTTAAGGTAAAAGCTGCAAGCACAACGGCAATTATTGGCGCATCAGGTTCTGGCAAAAGCACAATCCTTAATCTTATTGCGCGTTTTTGGGACGTTAACCAAGGCAGCGTGACCATTGGTGGCATTGATGTGCGCGACATGGATGAAGCAACGCTAAATCAAATGATAACCGTTGTTTTTCAAGATGTTTATCTATTTGCCGGCACTATCTATGACAATATTGCTTTTGGCCGCGAAGCGGCAAGCAAAGCCGAAATTGAGGCAGCAAGCAAAGCTGCCAATGCCCATGATTTTATTATGGCTTTACCCAAAGGCTACCAAACATTAATTAGTGAAGCTGGCAACAGCCTATCAGGAGGCGAGCGCCAACGCATTTCAATTGCCCGCGCCATTTTAAAAGATGCGCCGATTGTGCTTTTGGATGAAGCAACAGCAGCAATTGACGCCAGTAATGAACGCGCTATTCAACAAGCATTGGCATTTTTAGTAGCCAACAAAACCTTAATCCTTATTGCCCATAAATTATCGACTATTCAATCGGCTGATGAAATTTTAGTGCTTGATAAGGGTAAAATTATTGAACAAGGTAGCCATCAAAGTCTATTGGCGAAAGACGGCGCATATCGATTTTTTTGGGAAAGGCGCAAACAAGCTGAAAATTGGCATATTAACGCGTTTTCCGAAAAGTGTGAAGCGGTTTTCGGGCAAAAAACGCGGTGTAAACAATGAATTAGAGCGCATATCTGATCCAATCAGATCGAAATGCGCTCTAAAGCATAATTTTTAAACAATTAGAAAATACATACAGCTAAATTATTGATTGTCATAGACAAATTCAATGCTATTTTGATGGCATTTTTGTTTGGTAGTGCGTTCTATAATTTGCAGATCAATCGGCCCTTTCGTATCAAATTCATACAAATTATAATCAAATAAAGAAAACTCCTTATTATCAGGATTTAAATCCATATAAATATCGACATAACTATTTTCTGCTGATGGTTGGTAAGCAAAACTATATTCACTCACCGTTACAACTAAATATTTTTTATTGCAAAAGAGATCTGTTATTTGAACATCCTCAATTGAAACACTAGGAACGGCTCGTTTATCTAATATATATTTTAGTTTTTTATGAAGGTTATTATATTCAACGTCCATATCAAGATAATAACCATGATCTTTATATAAAGGATTATATTCACTATATAATGTTACCTTGAAATTATCATTATCTAATTTTCTTATGAAGATTTGCTTGTCTTTAAGGGCATGAATTTCCGTATATGCTTCAGTTATAATATCTTGATATCCAGCAGATTCACTATCAATAAGTGGTTTACTCGTTGAATTTTCTGCAATTGCAAAATTAAACGAAAAAAAAACAATTAAAAAAGAAAATAATAATTTCATTGTCATAGAATATTACCTTCCATCTATCCATCATTAGATACAAAATATTGATTAAGGTAAGGATAGCATTTAGGCAATATTATCACAATTGCTTTATTGCGGGTAGTTATCTACTACAAAATAGTGCTACTAATTAAATAAAATATGAAGCAAGGTAAAACGCGCATTCTTCGCGTATTGTCTAATATAGATTATGATTTTAGTTTTGAATTTTTAAACTAGAGCTTAGCTATAATCTTCAAAGATTGGCGTAATTCTTCTGCGCGTAAGTTGAATTCTGCTAACATTTCCCCATTGCTACGACGGCGCAAACCAAAAGCCTTTAACCTTTCAAACCGATCTGAATTGCTGGAACCAAAAATGGCACGTATCTTCGGCAACCAATAAAAGAATGATGTTTTAAGCCCTTGGCTCGTGCCATTCTTATAAGCACCTTTTGCAAGGCGCAATAATTCATCGCGGAAAATATTGGTATGGCGTTGTTCAATTAACTTAATAATACTAAAAGCTTCCGCTAATGGTGCATAGGATACTTGACATAGGTCGTGCAAGGTAATTTGCCCTGCCTTACCTATCAGAACGCTCATCATAGCAGCGTCGCTCCAGCTTGAAAAAGGGTAATGAAACATCGGCGCACGCATGTCGGTTGCCACAAGTCCATTAATATCGCCGTGGCGCGGCAAGCGCGTAGACCAGTTTATATTATTATTTAAATGCTGGCTATTATTGTAAGCATTGGTTTCAACACCAAGGTCCATCAAAAGACTTAAAACTCTCTCGCCGCTTTCTACTTTTTCCAAAATAATACGGGCCATATTAATGCGTTGATCCAAGCCAGGTGCTTTATTTATTACCAAAGCATAGCCAGCAGAGGCAGCAAGCTCACTATCAATAAAGGAAGTCATTAGCCGCACCAAATCAGCGCGATAGCGAGCAGGAAGATTGCTAGGCTTGGAAAGGACACCGCCGTTTTTCAGATAGGTTTCAAGACTTATCGCCTTGTCAAACTGATTGCTCATATCTTTTTCTTTTTCCTTGGATTTATCATTGAGTAAATAACAAATCTATCAGACATCTCATAAAAGGCTATTTATAGGTGAAACCAGCCAAATCAAGATGCACTCCAACTTATAATTACCGTCCCTGCCCTTTTAATTAGCAATATTGATAAAGCAACATGTTATTATGCTAATACAGCGAAAGCTTATTAAATTAGCATTTAAAAGTTAATGATGATTCACGTGTAACATATTGTGCCACCGCGGCACTAGGGTCATTATTGACTGCGAAAAGCAATTGACAGCACAAATAGTTATATTATAACAGAACAAAACTTGTTAACACTCAACATATGGTCAATTAAGTAGGCCTTTGTTTTAAGAGCCAACACCATTATAAGACCATTGTTAAATCACTATTCACATTGCCATTTTAATCATGAGTAATTTTTACCTTCTATACCCGATGATTGGATTGTTTCATTGAAAAAAATTGAAAAACCAAATAATTTATTAGATAGTACAAATACATCAACCTCCACCATCAGTAGCAAACCCAGCACCTCAGCTTTGTTCCAATTTATCGAAAGCCTCCAAGCTCCCAATGAATGGGGCAGCTTTTTGGATGCCGGTACCGGGATAAATTCTGCTCACTGGTGTGCAAATTTGCCAACAACAAAATGGGTCGGCGTTACAGGCGCAAAAGATTATGCTAAACAAATTGAACAAAGTATTGGTGAGCGCTTACGGCCACAGGATGAAATTTTGGTTGGCAATTGGGGCGACAAAACTTTTTTAGAAAACCAAAGCTTTGATACCGTGCTTGCCGATTATCTTTTGGGTGCGATTGAAGGCTTTGCCCCTTATTTTCAAGGCAAATTATTTGCCCGCCTTTATCCCCATGTCAAAAAAACACTTTATGTCATTGGCTTAGATCCATATATTAATGCACCTGTCGCCACTGAAGCTGGCCGCATGGTGCGTGAAATTGGCCGTATGCGCGATGTTTGCCTTTTGCTGGCCGACCAAAGCCCTTACCGCGAATTTCCAGCCGAATGGACGTTAAATAGTTTAAATGCTGCTGGCTTTAAAATAACCGAAGCGCGGCGTTTTCCCAACCGCTACCGTGAAAAATGGGTTCATTCGCAATTAGATATGTGCGTGCGCCGCCTCCCCTTATTTAAAGACAAAGCACTTGCGAAATCTTTTGCGACCACCATTGAATCTTTGCGTCGCGATGGCCTTGCTCTTTGCCGCGAAGAAAATGGCTTACGTTATGGCGCCGACTATGTGATAGCCTGCGAGGTTTAAACGCGGAGCATAAATGGCAATATTATAAAAGTAAAAAATCATTGGGCTACCTTAGGTAATTTCAGTTATTTAAGCTTAGCCCCAATGATTTTAACATTTGCTCTTATTTGCTGTTTTGATAAAAACATCATAAGAAGTTGCTATATTTTGCGAATGCACTGAAATTGCAAGTTTTCTAAATGACAGCAATGGGTTTGCGAAAAATGAAAAAGGCCTAGCAATGCCAATAAGCGTTAGACAATCTATTGCCCGCTATTTATTGTTCGTTATCTAAACTTGGACAAAGCCCACCCATATAGTCAACAATGCCCTCATTCGTCGAAGCATATTCCACAAATTGCTTATTCTTATCATGCGAATTTCTTTTAATGACTGCGGCATGTTGCAAATATTTATTATATAAAACATCATTGTGCTTATTTATTCGCATAATAGCCGGCGCTATACCGTAAATCATATATATTAAGTCATCATCTTCTTTTAAAAATTCTAGCGGTTGACAAGACAAACCCTGAATAGCTAAAATTTTTGTATCCTCTTTCTCGATATAAACTTTTTTATGGTGTTCTTTCAACAACGAGAGTTGCATTAAAAATCGGGTAATGCCGTCTTCATCTAGTTGAAATAAGGTCGCGTAAAATTCTCCATCATCTGTTTGTATGATGAATTTATTGTCTTTAAACTCATAATTTTGTATTTTAGTTACGATTTGTTGTTGAGCCAATACTGACATTGCTCCTCCCAAAACCAATAAAACCGACAAAATAATTTTAAAGGTTAGGCGCCCTGATTTCTTTCGCAAAAATTTAAACATATTTTACCCCATTAAAGTTTAACTGCAAAAATTTAAGCCTGTTAAGTCAACCAAACCAACTGCCACGATATTTTTAAATAATTTATCATCCAATTCAACACATTTAAAAATTTTTAAAATAATTTGGCACTGTTGTAATTAAAGATGATTGCCAGACAAATTTATAAAATAGCTCGTTTTTAAAATAATTGGTAATTTGAACTTGCCTTTTTTAAAAAACCACTATCATACTATAGTATGAGCGACTTGATCGATAAATATCTACCCAATTTCCAATTTGAAGAAGTGCATGCAATTGAAATTCATGCACCGCGTCAAAAGATATTTTCCGCTCTCCAGCATTATGATGCGCAAAAGGATTGGCTCATTGCCAGTTTTATTGCTTTACGCGAAATTCCGTTGCGGCTTTTGCAAGCTTGTAAATTATTAAAAGACGTCGCCCCTACTCCGTTTAATCTTGATAAATTTACCCTGCTTGAAACCTTGGAAGATAACCAAATTGCCTTTGGCTTGGTGGGCAAGTTTTGGAAAGCCAATTATGGCTTGGAAATGATTGCCGATGGTGAAGCGTTTTGTGCGTTTGACAAGCCCAATAATGCAAAACTGGCTATGCAGTTTAAAATAGATGCTATTGACGGTGATAAGAAACCGTCCTGTCAAAACCGTTTTACATTACAAACAAAAACACGTGTTTTTTGCCTTGATGGGGAAAGCAAAAGACGCTTTACCCCCTATTGGTACCTTATCCGCCCTGTAAGCGGCTTAATTAGAAAAAGAATGCTAAAAGCAATAAAGCAGCAGAGTGAAACCACGACTTTGCCCTAATGAAATGGCGGCAAAAAATCCAGTCAAAAATTATAACTAATTGTTTTATAATAGTAATTACTCAATTTATACGGCTGACAAAACATGATGCCTTGTTTAATTTTCATGCTCTAGAGCGCTTTTCGATCTGATCCAGTCAGATCGGCGCTCTAATCAATTGTTTACCTGCGTTTTTTGTCCGAAAACCGCTTCACACTTTTTTTAAAAACGCTCTAACTCATGCAGCTTTCTTTTGGCTTTTTCACTACCAGCATCACTCGCGCGCTGATACCATTTGATGGCCTCCGCTTTATTTAAGCTTTCACTTTGCAGATAATAAGAGCCAAGTAGTAATTGCGCAGGCAAATCTCCTTGTTCGCCAGCAAGGGTTGAAAGTCTTAAAAATTCATTTGGATTTTTTTCAACATTAAGACCAACTAAATACTGCACCGCTAAAGCTTTTTGACTTGGGCCATCGCCTTGTTGGCTTGCAAATCTATACCACTTTATCGCTTGTTTTTCATCGGGTTCCGCAAGACCACCAAATTGATAAACATAGCCGAGTAAGGATTGGGCGCTTGTAAAATTTTGCTGTGCAGCGTAACGGAGCCATTTAATTGTAGTGCGTTGTTGGTCATCAACATAAAGTCGATCTGCATATTCGCTACCGAGCCGGAATTGCGCCAACACATAACCATTACTTGCCGCCAATGTTGCCCAATATTGGTTTAGTTTTTTGTCTTTCTTTGTTCCAATTCCAAAATCGTAGAAAATAGACATTAAATATTGTGCAAACACATCCCCCTGTTTGACCGCGCTAGTAATATAAGCAAAGGCTTTATCATTATCTTGATCAACCGATTGTCCGAGCGAATACATCATACCTAAATATCGCGTTGCTACGCGATCATGTTGTGCAGAAGCTTTATTAAGCCACAGCAGTGCTTGTTGAACATCCTTTTCTACAAAAGTGCCAGTTTCATAAAGAAATCCTAAATTTCCTTGCGCCACCCTATAGCCCTCCTGCGCAGCACGGTGCAACCATTTGAGCGCTTCAGTCTTATTTTTGCCAGTACCAACACCGTTATAATAGAGCATAGCTAACGATGTTTGTGCAGAAAGATCGCCGTCAACAGCAGCTTGCTTTATAAAAGCATAAGTTTGCTTGGGATTTTGCTCTACCCCAAGACCATTTAAATATAAAAGTCCAAGATTGTTGCGGGCGGTATTATTGCCGTTTTTAGCACTACGCTCAAACCATTTTGCTGCCTCAACAAAATCCTCATCAGCTATTTTTTTAATAAAATAAAATTCACCTAATTCATTTTGCGCATCTGCAAAACCCAAATCAGCCTTAAGGCGTAGAAACGGTTGATTGGGATAATAAAGATAAGCAAATCCAGCAATAGAAGCAAAAGCCGCTAAAACTAGGGTGAAAAATGCAGTAAAATATTTTCCCATTAGGTTCATTCTTTCTTAGGCTTTTTGCATATGCACTATTGATTAAAAACGCATTTTATAAAGGCTTTGAAAATATTATCTTGCTTTATCCCCTAAGCCCGATAAGGCTTAACGGCTAAGCTGCTGACCTTTTATTTTTTCTATCATTATAGCAGCTTGTTTATTGCCGCCATCAGTGGCACTTTGCAGCCACTTTAACGCCGCATCAATATTTTGATGCGCGCCATCATTATAATAAATAAGTCCCAATTGATATTGCGCTTCGTCATCGCCCGCTTCCGCCAACGGGTTTAATAAGTTGATCGCTTCAGCTGCGTCTTTTCTAACGCCCTGCCCGTTTAAATACATATGAGCCAATTGCATTTTTGCAAAATCATCACCACGATCTGCTGCTTGGCGAAACCATTTTGCGGCTTCAACAAAATCTTGCTTAACCTTGTCACCATGATAATAAAGCATACCAAGATTGTAACTTGCTTGCGGCATATAGATTTGCGGTACATAGGCATCAGCCGAAAGCTTAAGCCATTTTACTGCTTGCGCGTCATCTTTATTGGTTATTTTTCCGGTTGAATAGATGGTGGCTAGATTAAAACATGCCTGCGGGTGTTGCTGCTCGCAAGCGCGTTTAAACCAAAAAATGGCTTGTTCATCATTGTGCTTGTCATAAATATCAGAATAATAAAACACACCAAGATTATATTCCGCCTGGCGATAGCCCTGCTCAGCGGCTAGAAGAAAGTATTTTTCAGCCCTATCAAAATTGACATCAACCGCAATACCATTGCTAACCATAACGCCAAGACTAAATAACGCCTCAGCTACTCCAAAATCTGCGGCAAAGGAATAATGTTTAAACGCGGCTTTATCATTGATTTTGGTACCAATTCCATAGCGATAGATATTACCAAGGCTATAATGAGCCATTGGCGCGCCTTGGTTGGCAGCACGTTGATACCATATACGCGCCTCTCTTAAATCTTGCGGTACAAGTTCCCCATAAAAAACCATATCGGCAAGCTTGAGTGCCGCATCTCCATTGCCTTCTTCCGCTGCTAATTTAAGCCAGTTTTTTGCAGTTAAATAGTTCTGCGGCACCCCATCACCATTCATATATAATATTGCTAATTGATAAGGCGCATCGCGGTGATGATGGTTGCTTGCCAATTCATACCAATGGGCAGCTAAGACATAATCTTGGGTAATTCCATCACCATATTCATAAGCTCTCGCCAATTGATATTGCGTATCTTTTTCGCCCATATCGGCTTTAAGGCGTAACAGGTGATTATCGGGATAATGAAAATGTACAAAAGCGGCGAGGGCGCAAAGGGCAATAAGCACAACACTAACCAAAGCTAATAATTTTTTGATAATCCCCATAAACACCCCTCATATAAAACTCTATGAACCAAAAGCTAAACCCAAACATGGCTAAAGACAACACAGTTTTGCAAACCATCTAATTAACTTGCTGCTTGATACTTGACACTTGATGATGACAAATGGTGGCGCAAAAACTTTTGCTGGATTAAGCAGCAAGAATGGGGCAGGGGGCAAATAATGAAGATAAGGCCGATTAATCAGCGCCCGGTAATAATAGTTTTTCGGCTTGTTTATTGCCAAAAGAAGCGGCTTTGAGCAGCCAGATTTGCGCTTGGTTTTCGTCTTTTGGCACGCTCCACCCATTTAAATAAAAATTGGCAATTTCCAGCATTGCATAACTATTATTCTGCTCTGCTGATTTTTTAAACCATTGCATTGCAGCGCTATAATCAAATTTAGCACCGACACCGGTCATATACATAATAGCTAAATGATATTGCGCCTGATCATTGCCGCGATCTGCCGCCTGTTTGATGTTCTTATAGGCTTCAAATAGGTTTCGTGTTGTACTATCACCATTATATTGCATTAAACCAACATAAAATAGGGCAGGTGCCAATTGTTGTTCAGCAGCTCGGCTAAACCACTTAAACGCGGCTTTTTTATCAACCTCATAAATTTTGCCATAATAATGAGTGTCATATTGATAAATGCCAAAATAATATAAGAGGCCAAGCTGATATTGCGCCTGCGCATAATTTTGCTCGCCGGCAAGGGTCAACCATTTTAAGGCTTGACGGTAATTTTGATTAACGACATCGCCATAAAAATAAATGGCTCCCAAGCGATATTGCGCCGGCGCATAGCCTTGATGGGCTGCTAAAGTTAGCCACTCAATGGCTTTGGCATAATTTTTAGCCACGTCCCAGCCCACCAAATAGCGTTCACCAATATTATATTGCGCCCAAGGATCATTGGTTCGCATAGCTAATTCTTCAAGCTCAGTAATATCTGCAAAGCGATGCGGCTTTGATATTGGCTTTGGATCACGCTCCAAATCCGTAGGGGACACATGCAATTTGTGCGGCGTATCGGCAATTTCAATAAAGGCAGCTAGGCAGCTAACAATGACAAGACTTGCGAGAACAGATTTTTTAAAAGGGCTGCTATGACGTTTTGACATTCACTACCCTTTCCTTGCAGCGTTGAAAAAACTTATGTGAATATGGGTTGTTAATTTTATTTTAAAACAAGGTAGAGCAGAATATTTTTAAGGTCTCATTAAATTTATTTCGGTTAAAGCAAATTATATAATGTTTATATAAAAAATGGCAATCGTCCTTATTGGCCATTTTATTGACCAAAAGTTCCCAGCAGGGAACCATGATGTAGCCCACCAATAGCGCTCCAGATATAAACCCCGATAAAAAGAGAGACAATGCCATAGTTCCCAGCTGGGAACTTTCACTAAAGTACCTTTAAAATTATGAATTTTTGACAATTATTGAAATATTATTTTTCAATTTAAAACCAGTAGCTTATCTTATAAAAATCGGATTTTTCTTGCATGTAAACCAAAATTAGATTAAATACCTTTTATGGTCAAAATGCCGAAATAGGTTTTCACATCTCCTCACATTATCTTTTTTAGTTGCCAAATAGAATACAGAACAAAGCAAGAACAAATCCATAAAAACTATGGTTAATTTTTTTTCATCAAAAGCGCAATTAGTTTTTGCAATGCAAATCCGAATCTGACATATTTTTGTAACGCTATTTTTTCGTATTTCGTTTATTTGGCGTATTTTAAAAATGTAAACCGCTTATTAACCAACCACACGTATCTTTTAACTGCCTAAAGCGATAATCACGATGTTCTATAGCTTGTATGATCGCAGCTTTGTTCATCACTCGACGTGTTATATCAATAAAGGCAATTAGCGAAGTGTCAAATTAAACCGGCTTATTGAATTAAGGCAATAGGTCAAGCCAATAGGTTTATTGAACCAATAATGAGGAGAAAGCACTTGCCGCGTCATTTAAGCAGTTTGCATTTTATGAACAGCTTTTCCGCAAAGTTGGAAAAGGCGCTTAATAATTTGACCATGATGCAATTTCCCCCTGATGCAGAACGCGCCATGCGCAAATTCTCATCAACCGAGGTTGCCAATCTGCTTGGTGTTTCTGAAGCCTATATTCGCCAATTATCTTTAAAAGAGCAGGGGCCAATGCCGGAAACCACCAATAATGGCAAACGGCTTTATACTTTGGAACAAGTTTTAGAACTGCGTTTCTATTTGGCTGAAAATGGCCGCAAAAAATGGATCAATCCGCGCCGTATAAAAGGCGAGGACTGCCAGATTATTGCCGTTAGTAATTTTAAGGGCGGCTCCTCAAAAACCTCAACCACCATTCACCTTGGTCATTATCTTGCATTGCGCGGATATCGCGTTTTAGCGGTGGACATGGATCCGCAGGCATCCTTAACCAGCCTGCATGGTGCCTTGCCCGGTTTTGATTACCGCAATGGCGACACGCTTTATTCTGCCATTCGCTTTGAAACTCCCGTACCAACAGTGGACATTGTTCACAAAACGCATATTAGCGGCTTTGATGTTATTTGTGCAGGGCTTGAACTCACCGAATTTGAAACCGCTGTGGCGCTTGAAATGCGCCAAAAGGGCGGCACAGGATTTTTGTTGCGCGTTTCGCAAGCGCTTGAACAAGTGAGTGATAATTATGATATTATTTTGCTTGATTGTGCGCCATCGTTAAACTTTTTAACCCTTTCATCACTGACCGCAGCAACGGGCGTTTTAATTCCGGTACCTGCCCATATGCTTGATGTTGATTCAACCGGTAAATTTTTAGAATTGGCCGCCTCTTATATGCAAATTCTTGACGATGCAGGGGCTAGCAGTCAATGGGATTTTGCTAAATTCCTCATTACCAAATTTGAAGCCAATGACATGCCACAAGCCAATATGCAGGCTTTGATGCGGCAAGTCTTTGGTGAAGATCTTTTGTTAAATAGCGTTGCCAAATCCACGGCTATTGCTGATGCCCTAACATGGAAGCAAAGCCTTTATGAGGTGCAAAGGTCGCGCTTTTCAGCACCTAAAACCTATGATCGGGCGATGGAATCGTTAAATGCCGCTAATGGCGAGATTGAAAGCCTAATTGTGCAAGCATGGGGGCGTGAATAATGAAAGCCAAAACCTCAAAAGGTCTATTTGCCGCCGTTTTATCCAAATTAGATGAAGAAAAAGACGATGTGAGCGATGTTCAACAGCTGGCGCGTTCTAGCAGTCCACATTTAATGAAAGTTGCAGCTGGCGTTAAAGAAATGCAGGCACGCTCAAAGCTTGCCGATGAAGTTTTGCGCACTGGCAGTCAAATTGTAGAAATTGATCCTTTAAAAATCAAACAATCCTTAATCAAAGATCGTTTGGACAGCGATTATGATGATGCAACTATTGGCGAGCTTGAAACCTCAATGCGCGAAAGAGGGCAAATTGTGCCAGGTCTCGTGCGGCCAATTGCCGGTAAGGTTGACGAATTTGAAATTGTTTATGGTCGCCGCCGTCTAGCGGTTGCCAAACGCCTTGGCATTGCCTTTAAAGCTGCCATTCGCGCTTTAAGCGACGAGGAAGCAATTGTTTTTCAAGGTGAGGAAAACACCGCCCGCAATGATTTATCCTTCATTGAAAAATGTCTATTTGCCAAAGCCCAAGAAGATGCCGGCTTTAAGCGCGAGATTATTTGTGCCTCCCTAAGCACTGGCAAATCGCACATATCTGAAATGATCAAACTAGCGCGGCAATTACCACTGCCCCTTTTAGAAATAATCGGCAAAGCTCCAAGTATAGGCCGTGGTAGGTGGGAGGAATTAGCCACATTATTAAAAAACATGCCAAACGATGATTTTGACCATCAATTGCCCATGTTGATTGCTCAATGCGAAATCGCTGAAAATAGTGGTGGCCAAGATTTTCATGCCTTATCATCAGATGCTAAATTTGCGGTTATTTTTGCAAATCTCGCCACAAATTTTGGCACTAGAGATGCGGCGCCTGCAACAAGCAAAAGTAAATTTAAAACCAATAAGGTAACAGTCAATAAAAGCAAATGGCAAAGCCCTGACCAAGCAATTGAAATCACCGTGCAAAAAAGCCATGGCAATGCGATTTTTACCTTAAAGCCTAAAAGCGAAAGCCCAAAAGCCAATAATGTATTGGATAACAACAATTTTGATATTGGCGCGCAAAATAGCTTGATGACAGATAGCTCGTCTTTCAACAGCGCGACAACAGGTCAAACCTCACAAAATGAGGGTGAGGCAGCTTTTAATGGCTTTGCAGATTTTTTAAGTAGCCGGTTAGATGCGCTTTATAGCGCCTATCAGCAAGCTGCGAAAACCAAAAAACAAGGAGATCAATAGGCAAAAAAAGGCCCCGCCAGATTTAAATTAAGGTTTTACCCCAATTCAACGCTGTGGAAGCCTCTTCTCAATATGTAGCAGTTTGAGAATCGCATTTCCGCACAAAACTGTCAAGTATTTTTACGCGCTTTTTAGTGCATGATATTGTTTTGCCTTTTTTTAGCACCATTGCTAAAGGCCTCAATCATCAGCATTTATAAGGCTTGAGGTTGTTTGTTTAAATTTATCATGTCGTTTAAACAATATCACATGGCAATTGGCCGTTTAATCCATGCCATCACCTTCCGTGTAAAATCTGCGATAATTGGTTAAAACTTTAAAAAATCTTGCTGGCACGCAATCCAAAACCATTCATTACTTAGATTATTATCATGCTTAAATGAGCATAAACATTCAACGCATAAGTTTTCTAACTTTTGTGAACGATGTTTTTTGCTCAAATATCCAAGCAAAATAATTCAAATAATGTTTGGCAGCAACCAGGTTTGCAAAGGCATTTTATCCAGCCTTTTTTCTCCCCACCAATAAAATCCGTTTTAAACCGCCGTTTTTTAAAAAACGGCATGCCCGTATAACGCTTTAAAAGATGAAAGGAACGATGCAAAATAATAATTTAATATAATCAGATCCTTAGGCCATTATTGGCGCAAAATTTTGTCTGTTTATAACGCGAATTTGCATAGGTAAATTTGCGAATAATGATTTATTGTCTTTTGCATTGTTAAAAAACATGGAAACACTTGGCCAAAGCCTTTTGCAAAATGCCTTGCTTAAAAAAGCATTTTTTAAACAACAAAGCTCCGCATGCATAAAGCCTGCTCATCAAATGAGCACCATTGATGAAATATCAAAGCCAAAACCGTTTCGGCGCAAATCATATCTTTTGGGTGCCATTGAAAAAAAGATTTTTAAAAAGACTGATCGGCGCTCTTTAAAAAGGCTTTTGCTTGCCGCAAAACGGTTTGATTTACAAAAACGTCAAAAGGGGCAACGCTGCGGCCCACTTGGGACAATTGCACTTGAAGTGCTTGAATATTTTATCAATATTATCGATTATAAAACTGGGCGACTTGAACCAGCCATTGCCACAATTATGCGCAAAATCCGCCGCTCTCGCGATAGTGTGGTGCGTGCATTAAAAGCCTTGCAAAACCACGGTTTTATAAATTGGGTACGCCGCTATAGTCATAATGATAGCGCCGACGGTCCGAGCTTAAAACAAGCCAGCAATGCCTATTGCTTGAATTTGCCAGAAAAATGCGCCCATTTAGTTATTGATAATGCACCACTTTGCCAACATTTAAGCGATGAACAAATTGCGCGAAAACACCAACAACAAGCAATGTTTGATGCCCTTTCTTATCATGAACAGATCGCCTTGGATTTTAATGACAATCCAAAACTTGCACAACAGCTTTTACAATTTGCAGATAGTTTTAAAAACTCTAAAGCAGATTTCGATATTTAGAGCAATAAGCCTGAGTCCGATCAACAGACAGAATATCAAACTTAATATATTTATAACTAACATACTAAAAGATTTAAGTTTCAAGTACCAATTTTTTACCAAAATTGCGATATTAATCATGGAATATACTGAGCTGAGGCCTAACAAAAAGCTGATGTTGTAGGTTTAAAAAATCGCCAATGTCACAATAATTCAATTAAGGCTTTGAACAGGGATATAATAGCTTTTTTAAGCCTTATCGTAATCTTATGATGAATAATTTTATACTAACTTGTAAAAATCTTTTTTTAAAAAAATGCTCTTGATAAAGACAATAATTTTTTACGCAATAATACTTCATAAACAAAATGTTTAAGTTAACATGGTACCTAAATTTTAACAAGGAAAGCAACTTAACGAGCATAGCACATAGAGATATAAATATTCCTTTATATGCTATTGACTGCTTCATTTATTTATGCCAGAAAATTATCGTCGTGGTTCTCTATTTTTAAAAAAATAGAGCTAAGAGGGAATTCGGTGAAGATATTTTCGGTTCCGAAGCTGCCCCCGCAACTGTGAACGTTGAGCCTTTATTTATGTACAACCACTGGATTTAATTCTGGGAAGGTAAAATAAAGACGTTGACCCGTAAGCCAGGAGACCTGCCCCGACGAATATTGTCCACGGGCGGGGTGTCCTGGTGTGCTATAACAAAGGCCATATGACGGTCTTTATTGTTATGCGTGCGCTGAACCATGCCTCTTTAACTTATGGAGGTCAATCATGTCTCGAATAACACTACCATTCATCGCAACAGACCAACAGTCTAGTGATCATCAGCGAAATATAGGTCATCATGCCTTTACTTTCGCTCTCAAAAGCCAGCCTTTTGATGAAAATTATTGTCCTGCCGACAATACTCGGCTCACAACGAATTTTGCCAATTTAGCCAGAGGAGAAAACCGTCAAGAGAACCTCCACAATAGTTTGAGGATGATTAATAACCGTTTTAATACGCTTGCACATTGGGATAACCCTGAAAGTAACCGTTATAGCGTTGAACTAGAAATTATTTCAGTAGAGATGACGATTAATGCGCAATGTCATAATGATGCTTTCCCGCTGATTGAAATATTGAAAACGAATATTATTGATCAAAAATCGGGAGAACGCATTGAAGGCATTGTCGGAAATAATTTTTCTTCCTATATCCGCGATTACGACTTTAGTATTGTTTTACCAGCTCATAATAAAAATCGTTCCACTTTCAGTATTCCTGATGATTTTGGAAATCTGCATGGAAAATTGTTCAGATATTTTCTTAACTCGGAGATTTATCTAGAGCATTTTCAAAAGTTACCAGTCATCTGTTTGAGTGCCTCTACCAGCAAATCATATAGTCGCACGAGTAATTTTCACCCTATATTAGGCAATGAGTATCAACAAAATGAACTATCTTTGACCGATCAATATTTTCAAAAAATGGGTTTACAGGTTCGCTTCTTCATGCCTCGCAATAGCGTTGCGCCCTTTGCCTTTTATTTCATTGGTGATCTATTGAATGATTATACGAACCTTGAACTTATCAGTATGATCAGCACAATGGAAACTTTTCAAAAGATTTATAGACCAGAGATTTATAACGCCAATTCCCCTGCAGGTGCCTATTATAATCCAAGTCTTGAACACCAAGATTATTCGCAAACTCGAATTATTTACGACCGCGAAGAGAGAAGTAGGCTTGCTGTTGAGCAAGGAAAATTCGCTGAAGAGCATTTTATCAAGCGCTATCAAGTCGTTGTTGAACAATGCTTTTCCAACGATAGCCTTTAAAACACCGATAAATAGGGTCGCTTATTATGAATAAATTATTGCCTACTTCAACTGCTGGTAGTCTGCCCAAACCCTCGTGGCTTGCAGAACCAGAAAAACTTTGGTCACCATGGAAATTACAGGGAGAGGAACTTATTGAAGGTAAACAAGATGCCCTGCTTTTGGCCTTGGAAGCCCAACAACGAGCAAGGATTGATATTGTCAGTGATGGGGAGCAGACGCGCCAGCATTTTGTTACGACATTTATTGAACATCTTAGCGGCGTTGATTTTGAGAAGCGGGAAACTGTCAAAATTCGCAATCGCTATGATGCGAGTGTTCCAACAGTGGTCGATGCTATATCGCGCCCAAAGTCGTGCTTTGTTGAAGATGCTAAATTTTTACGCCAGCAAACCAGCAAGCCAATAAAATGGGCGCTTCCTGGCCCTATGACCATGATTGATACACTTTATGATGCCCACTATAAAAGCCGCGAAAAATTAGCATGGGAGTTTGCAAAGGTTTTAAATGAAGAGGCTAAAGAACTAGAGGCTGTAGGTGTTGACATTATCCAGTTTGATGAGCCCGCATTTAATGTATTTTTTGATGAAGTCAATGATTGGGGCATTGCTACGCTGGAAAAAGCAATTGAGGGTATCAAGTGTGAAACCGCTGTCCATATTTGTTATGGTTATGGTATTAAGGCTAATACGGATTGGAAAAAGACTTTGGGATCGAAGTGGCGACAATATGAAAATTCCTTTCCTAAATTACAAAAATCCAACATCGATCTAATCTCATTGGAATGCCATAATTCTCATGTTCCGATAGACTTGATTGAACTTCTTCGCGGAAAAAAGGTGATGGTGGGTGCTATTGATGTGGCAACTCATAATATTGAAACACCGCAGGAGGTTGCCAATACTTTGCGCAAAGCGCTTGAATTCGTTGATGCCGATAAGCTTTATCCATGTACGAATTGTGGAATGGCTCCACTACCGCGAGAAATAGCCCATGGTAAACTCAATGCTTTAAGCGCAGGCGCACAAATCATCAGACAAGAGCTTGCAGTTTAGAATATATATAGCAATGATTAAAAAAGTGATGTGGATTATATATATCTTCTTTTCATAGGTTTAAAAGTGATATTATGATTACTCCCCCTATCTTTTACCTTAGTTTCTTTATTAATTTAACTCTGCGCTAATTTGCTTAAATTGATGAACGAAAAATCAAACAGGATTTAATCTTATAATGTATTCTAGTTCCCACAGTAAACAGCAAGTGACTGATCCCCTTGCTTTATATGCAAGTGCGATTGATACGTCAAATTATATCAGTCAGGTTGCTCCAGTGGTTAACAACCTTGCTCCTAATATTGGCAGCTTGATTGATATAGGAGCAGGTGCTGGGCAATTGGGCAATGCTTTACGTGGCTTAAAGTGTGCTTGGACGGCAATAGAGCCATCTCCTTTCATGCAAAGTCGCCTTGCGCAATTTGTAAATCCACCGCAAATTATTGCTAAAAACTGGCAAGACGAAACAATTGATGATATCGCTGCCGATACGGTATTAGCAGCAACCATGCCAGCTTATTTTGATGATGCTGTTGGCTTTTTAGAAACTTGTAAAAAATGGGCAAAGCGACAAATTATTTGGGTTGTTGCCGCCCAAGCCGCGCCAAAGGGTTTAATTCTGGCTGCATGTTTACCGGCAAACTGGCACCTTGAAAATACAACACCTGGAATTGATATTGTTCTACCGCAGTTGGAAAACCACAAGCCACATCAGATGCAAATGGTTGATTGGACTTTTACGCTTGAAATTGATGATCTTCAAATCTTTGCAAATTTTCAAGCAGATCGTTTGAAGTGGGCAAAAGATGATCCAAGAAGAGCTGAAATTTATCACCATCTCAAGCAGCAAGCAGTCACTACTTCAAATGGCTTTAGCCTTTCATGTCATCGCCGTTCTGCTATTCTTGTTTGGAGTATTTAATGTTGGATTTACTATCTAAAAAGCTTTGGCTAAGTTTTGGACTTAGTAGTTTATTTTTGTCCTCGACTGCTTTAGCAGATGATACTACCATTCTTGATCCTATTGTTATAACTGCGACAGGACGTGCAGAACCTGCCAGTAATATTGCCGGAACTATACAGGTTATAAATGCGCAAGAAATCGAACGCTCATCAGCTCAATCTATAACCGATTTACTTGCCGAAAATGCCGTTGGCTTTTTTAGTGAATGGACACCGGGGCAAACGTCAATCAATATTCGCGGCGGGGCTAGTGATGGACAGGGTAAGGATTTTCGCAGTCAAATTCTTGTTTTAATGAATGGACATCGTGCTGGTAGTGCAAATTTATCTAAATTATCCTTAGCAGATGTTGAGCGTATAGAAATTATTCGTGGCCCATCATCGGTTGTTTATGGTAGCCAAAATATTGGTGGCATCATCAATATTATTTTAAAAACTGGGCTTAGCGCGCAAGGTACAAAGCTCAACGCCGTTACAGGCTCTTGGGGATTGCGAAAAGGCAATTTTCAAACCGGCGGAGTATATGAAAATATTGATTGGTTTTTTGGTATTTCAGGCGGCGCACGCGATGACTATCATTCAGGTCGTGGCGGCTCAAAAATGCGCAATACGAGTTGGAAACGCTTTGGGGTAACGGGAGCCTTGGGCTATGAATTGAATGAAGACAATCGCTTTGAAGTAACATTGCGTAGCGATGGAATTTATGATGCAGGATTTAGGGGATCGAGTGCTAATATTTATAGTCAAGATGACCGTTATAATCGTTCGATAGATATGAGCTATTTTGGGCAATTACCCAATAAAAAAATAAGCTGGATGTTACAAGCTTATGGGGTACGTGATGTTGATGATTTTAATTGGGCGTCGCCGATTATCCGCGCCGGTAATGGGGTTCCTGCCCTTGGCACGCAATCAGACCATAATCGTCGTCAACTGGATATTATGGGAACCCGTTTTCAACCACGTTTTGCGCTGTGGGAGGGCAATGATCTGCTCATTGGTTGGGATTTTGAGCATAGTCGCTTGCGTTCAAGTCGCGAGCGTGTTGGCGTAAATGGTAATAATCTTGCGCAAGTTGCACCTCAAGATAATAACCAGTCGGAGACGGTTAATGCTATTTATATCGAGGATTCGCAAAAGCTGTTTTCTGACCGTCTAACGCTGCGAGCAGGTATTCGTGGTACCTATGGCAAAACTAATCTCGATTATACACCAAATTTAACCTATCAAATACCCAATAGCGCTCATTATGACGCAACAACATGGTCAGCAGGTGCAACCTTTAAAGCAAGTGAAAGGTTAAGCTTACGCATTGGCTATTCAACGGGCTTTAGGGCGCCTACAGCTACCGAATTAGCGGCAGATTTTACCACTTTAGGCGGTGGGCGCATTTTTGGTAATTCTGCCCTTAAAGCTGAAAGCAGTAAGCAAATCGAAACAGGTGCTAGCTATTATGGGAAAAATTGGCATATAGATCTTGCCGTTTTTAAAAATACTATCAGTGATCGTATTCAAACACGCCTTCGTAGTGATAATAGTAATACATCAGATTATGTGAATAATTCTGCTGATATTGTTATTGATGGAAGCGAGCTGCAATTTCATCTTGATGTTTTACCACTTATTAGGCCGCATGAAGAAAATTGGCATTGGAGCCTTTTTAGTAATGGGGCATATAATTTTCATATGGTAGATAAGGGCGCATCAGCGTCTTCAAATACACGCAATCCACAGCGTATATATAAATATCAAACGGCAATTGGCACTAGGTTTGGTGAAAAAGAAGCGCGATACCCATGGTCATTGCAAGTTACGGGCATTTTACGGGGCCCAATGTGGTATAATACGGAAGAAAATCTATTAATACCTTTTGCCGAGCCAAATCGTAATTGGATACATCGCAAAAATTCCTTTTGGATCGTAAACATGCGCGGCGAAGTTGAGATTTCAAAGGGACTATCACTTTTTTCTCAGGTCAATAATTTATTTAATCAAAACAATCATCCTGTCCTTATCGGTCTTGATGAAGCACCCTATAAATTAGATCGACGATTTACCAATGGGGGGAGGGGGACGTCAATGCCGGGATTGGAATTTCAAATTGGTTTGCAAGCAAAATTTTAATATTCTTGATAAATAGCGTTTTTGCAAATCTATACCTAAACTAGAGCCAATGTTTTATATGGGCGCCTTATACGGTTGTCTTATATAAGCGCAGCTTTGATAAAAGTTAGTAAAATGGATCGTCGTACCTTTTTAATTCAGGCACTGCCATTTATATCAATGATGGGCGGTTTTGGCGCACAAGCTCAGGCAAATAGCAAAGCTATTATCCTGAGCGATGCAATGGGACGGCGTGTAAAAATAGAAAGGCCACCACAGCGTATAATCCCAATATTTGCCTCTAATGTAGAGCTTGTCGCCGCTCTTGGACTTGCCGAGCGCATAGTTGGGGTGGAAGCTTATACACGTTTCCCTCCCGAAATGCTAAAAAAGCCAATAATTGGCGGGCGTCTTGGCTTTTCGGTTGATGCAATTGTTGCGCTGCAGCCCGATCTTATCATTTTGACACCGGCACGAGGGGCTGTACATCAACTTATTGAGCCGATGACGCGGCTAAATATTCCGGTTATTGTGTTATTGGCACGGGATATTAATGAAATATTTGATAATTTACGTCTCATTGCTCGTGCAAGTTATCTTGGTAATTATGGAGAGGAGGTTGTGGCCAATTTAGAAAAGCGTCTTAGTGTTATTGCAAATATTAGGCCGCCGCAACCACCTCGCATCGTAATGATTACTGGCCTGGTCGGCAATGGCCTTGTTTTAATTGCCCGCACAGATAGTTATACAGGTGACGCAATTATCAAAGCTGGTGGTAGCCACGCCATTAACCAAACGATTATTTCTCAAATTTCCCCAGAAGCTATAATTGCAGCTAATCCTGATATTATACTTTATGCAGGCGAAAGGGATGGATTAGATAAGCTCATCGCCCATCCAGCTTGGCAATTAGCAAAGGCGGTGCGTAAAGGAAATTGTTATAATGTTTCGCGTGCAGAATTTTTAATTCTTGGCCCTCGTATTATTGATGGCATTGAAAAGCTTGCCACAGTGCTGGAAAGGTATGATCGTTGATCTCTCGCTTGATTTTTCTTTGTCTTTTGCTTTTCGGTGTCATTATTTTGGCTTTAATGAGTGGCCATTATTTTGTATCGCCCAATTATGTGCTGCATGCCTTGTTCCAACCAAATGATCTTGAAAGCCAATTATTATTGGTTTGGCGGTTGCCGCGTGTGTTGACTGCGGCATTGGTTGGCGCTTTATTGGGTTTAAGCGGAGCGATCTTCCAAGGAGTATTTCGTAATCCCCTTGCTGAACCCTATTTGCTTGGTGCATCGGGCGGTGCTGCTATTGGTGCTACAATTGCATTATTGGTTCCTCTTGGAATGCCTTCCGGTTCAGCTTTGGCATTATTTTCTTTTTTAGGAGCTCTTGGTTCAACTTGGCTGGTTTTGTTGATTGCAGGCTTAAATAGCAACAATAATGTTGCAAATCTTTTGCTGGCAGGTATCGCGCTTGCTGCCATTTTAGGCGCCGTCAGATCATTTTTAATGTTGGCTCTTTCAGATGATAGTGTCAATCTTCAAGTTGTATTAAGCTGGACACTGGGTGGCATACAAACAACCGATTTTCAGGGCGTAATATTGCTCTTTCTGCTGGTTATAATTTGTCTTGGAATAACGCAATTCTTAGCTCGTGGCCTAGATCTTCTCGGGCTGGGAGAGGAGCAAGCTTTTGCCTTTGGCTTAAACTCTCACAATTTTATTAAATATGCCATTTTGATTGCAGCAGCGGTTATTGCTATTGCGGTATCTTTTGGGGGGCTTGTTGGATTTATCGGGCTTATTTCCCCCCATATTGCAAGATGGCTTGTTGGTGTTCGTCATCACATAGTTTTGTTAGCAAGTGCGTTAATTGGCGCTATATTAGTGACCATTTGCGATGCTATGGCGCGGTCAATATTGCCGCCTGCCGAAGTTCCATTAGGGCTCATTACTGCGATAATTGGCGGGCCTTTCTTTTTACTCTTACTATCTCAAAGGCCAAAATCATGATACGGTTGGAAGCACGAAATATTGGTCTCGTGGTTGGAAAGAAAAAGCTTATTTCCGATGTTAATTTTGTTATTGAATCGCCTAAACTTGTTGGCATAATTGGACCAAATGGTGCTGGTAAATCGACGTTTCTTCGTATCATTTCGGGTTATATACAGCCAAATCAAGGCAGTGTTTTGTGGAATGATGAAGAGCTAAGCAAATGGCACGTTAAGAAACGCAGTGCTATTTGTGGCTATTGTCCGCAAAATTTTATACCAAGTTGGGATTATTCTGTTGCTGAAATAATTGCACTTGGTATGAATCTTTATCGCCTTAAAACGCAACAATTAGAACAGATAATCAATGATTATGGTTTGATTGGCCTTGAAAATAGAAGGTGGAGTGAGCTTTCTGGCGGGGAACGCGCAAGAACTATGTTTGCTGCAACATTAGCAAAACAGCCATCTTTAATTTTAGCCGATGAGCCAGGAGCATCTTTAGATATCAAACAACGCCTTGCATTAATGGTGCGACTAAAAAAATATTCCCAACACGCATTAATATTTATTGTCATACATGATCTAGATCTTGCTTTGCGATTTTGTGATCAATTAATATTACTCGATAAGGGTAAAATAGTTGCAAATGCATCAAGTGAAAATGTGTTTCATTCATCCGCCTTTAAAGCGGCCTTTCAATTAAACATACAAACGGAACGTATCAAACAAGGGTTTGATTTAGTGATTGGTTTTGATGGTTAAAATCTAAATTATTCCCAATTTTTTATTGGCCGGGGATAATAAACGGATTTCCGGAAAATGGGTCTTTTATAATAATTGCATTAAGGTCAAAAATTGTCTTAATAAGCTCATTAGTTAAAATATCACAGGGTTTTCCGCTTGAGATGATTTTACCGTTTTTCATGGCAATAATGTTGCTGGCATAGCGGCTGGCATGATTAAGATCATGTAGAACAGCAACAATGGTACGGCCTTTTTTGTTGAGCTCACCTAGCAGTTCCATGAGATCAATTTGATGGGCAATATCAAGAAATGTTGTGGGTTCGTCCAATAGCATGATGGGCGTTTCTTGTGCAAGTGCCATTGCTAACCAAACACGCTGGCACTGTCCACCTGAAAGTTGGCTTAAAGGTTTTGCAGCAAAATCTAACATTTTAACATCTGTTAAAGCTTGTAACACAGCCATTTCATCAGCGCTTGACCATTGTTTTAAAAAACCTTGATGAGGAAAACGACCACGCGCTACCAATTCCTCAACACTTATTCCCTCTGGTGGTAAGGCACGTTGTGGCAAAAAGGCTATTATTTTTGCAACTTCAGCGGTTGGGTAAGTTGAAATAGGTTTTTGATCAAGCAAAACCTCGCCGAATTTGGGAGATAATAATCGGCACAGCGTTCGTAGCAAGGTGGATTTGCCACAGCCATTTGGCCCAATAATTGCTGTAAAACTACCATTTGGAATGGCGAGTGATAAATCATTTAATATAAAATGATCAGAATATCCAACACTGAGATTTTTTGCGTTTAATCGCGAATTATTCATATTATGTCCACAGCAAAAATAAATTTATTTTATATTGCATTGTGAAACACATTCTGCAATAAAAAACATTAAAATATGACCATTATAGTCATATAATTTTCTTTGCATCAATAAAATAGCCACAAAAATTACCTTATTTTCGATATTGAAAAGGAAAATAATCATGACCAAGGATCCTTTTGCCATACTTGATGAAGCAGACCATATGGGCGGTATGGAAAAAATTGAATTGCGAATTGTCGATATGTGGCAGCCATTTGCAAATCTGGTACGGGTGAAAGGCCATATAAATCCAACGGACATAGAGATGTGGCAAAAGCCTAATATAGCGGTGCGCATTGATGTTGAAACAATAGCGGGAAAACGCCCTACATCGCGCGTTTATACTATTCGCAGTTTTGACCCAAAAACTCAAATGGTTGAAATTGATTTTGTCATTCATGATGATGGCTTAGCAATGCGTTGGCTTAAGGGCGCAAAAATTGGCAGTTCTACTTTTATGGTTGGACCAAGACCGCATTTTACTCCCGATGAAAATTGTGATTTTCCAACACTTTTCTTTGCCGATGAAACGGCAATTCCAGCAATTTATTCCATATTACAACAATGGCCGAAAGGCGCAAAAGCAAAGCTTTATATAGAATGTGGTAACGGCGCGGCGATTGACGAACTGCCCAAAATTGATGGTGTTGAGCACTTTGTTTATATTCGCAAAGAAAATGAAGTGGCAGGAAAAACCGGTTATCTTGTCAAAAGTGCGAATAGCTTTCTTGAGGCGGATAATTATCAAATTTGGGTAGCATGTGAACGCGAGGAAACACGTAAAATTCGTAAACATTTCATGAGTGTTTGCGCACTTCCAAAAGATAAAATCAAAGCAATTGGTTATTGGCGACACGGCACAAGCAGCACACAAATTGATGCCGCCCGCTTAGAATATTATACTAAAGTCGTATCGCAAGGAAACGGACTTAAAGAATTTGATGAATTTGATTTGCCAATTTAATAGATATTTTCCAAAGGATTTTTAAATGATAAAAGCTAATAAAAATGCATTGGTAATTGTCTTTTCTCTTATTTTAAGTGTGTTGTTGTCCATAAGCACTTATGCAGCTGAGCAAGATTGGCCGCGTATTATTAAGCATGAAAAAGGGCTTTTGGAATTAAAACACAAACCTTTGCGCATTATATCAACTTCACCAAGTGTGACCGGAATATTATTAGCCAATAACACCAACTTATTGGCAAGTGCCGCCACAACGCCAAGTGCTTTAACCGATGATAAAGGCTTTTTTACCCAATGGGCAAAAATTGCTGATGAGCGCGGTGTGGAAGTATTATATGGCAACTTAAATTTTGACCTTGAAGCCATTATCGGTCTGCAACCAGATTTGGTTATTGGTTCAACTGTCGGCGGCGATAGCATAATTGATTATTATGACGAGTTGGAGGCACAAGGCATTCCAACTATGCTTGTTAATTATGGCAATACAAGTTGGCAAGATCTTGCGGCAAAGCTAGCATATGCAACTGGAAATGAACAAGATGCTTTAAATGCCGCTGAAGATTTTAATATAAAAATACAAGATGCCGCCAAGAAAATAAGAGCTGATGGTCAAACTATTTCTATTATAGGCTATAATATTGGTGCTACTTTTTCCGTTAGTAAAAATAATAGCCCGCAGGCAGATATTTTAACCGGTCTTGGCTTTAAAGTGTTACCTCTACCTGATGAGTTGAAAAATAGTACCTCGCGAAGTGCCGATTTTGACTTTATTTCTCATGAAAATTTAGCGAGTGCCATTAGAGGTGATGTGGTTTTTTTATTGCGCGGCGATGATAAGGATGTATCAGCATTTTTGACTGACCCGATTTTAAGAAATCTAACAGCTGTTAAAAATCATCAGGTCTATCCGCTTGGCATTTCGTCATTTCGTATTGATTATTATTCAGGGCTAGAAATGGTCAATGAAATTTTAAAGACTTATCAAAACTGATGGCCGCATTTTTCAATACAGATCATAAAAACAGAGCTTTCCGTCATTGGAAAGCTTTAGGCCTCATTAGCCTATTGAGCTTAACTATCGCATTTTGCTTTATTGCGCTTTTTATAGGCTCAAAAGACATTTCTATGCAGCAAACTATGGCGGCGATATTTTCTCCAGATAGGAGCAATAATGACCATTTGGTTATTCTTGAACTAAGGCTGCCACGCAGCTTTATCGCCGTTTTAGCTGGTTGTGCGCTTGGTTTATCTGGAATGATCATGCAGGCATTAACCCGCAATCCGCTAGCTGATCCAGGGATTATCGGTATTAATGCGGGGGCCGGTTTCGCTGTCCTTTTTGCCGTATCAATCTTTCATATAAATTCGATTTTGCATTATATTTGGTTTGGATTTATTGGTGCTGGCTGTGCAGGTTTTTGTGTTTTGCTGTTAAGTAAACATAAGGGCCGCTTTAATAATCCTCTACACCTTATTTTATCTGGGGTTGGGGTAACAATCGGCCTATCATCGGCAAGTGGCTTATTATTGATTAATAGTTCGCCCATTATTCTAGATAAGTTCCGTCATTGGTCGGCTGGCAGTGTTGAAGGCCGCGGTTATGACGCATTGGTGATATTGCTGATTTGTGTCAGTATTGGTTTGGTCATATGCTGGTTTCTTGCCAAACAATTTAATATTGTCATGCTAGGAGACGACATTGCCCAATCATTAGGATTAAATTTAAAAAAAATTTGGCTATTGGCCTTTTTGGCAATTATTATTTTGTCTGGTAGTGCGACGGCAGCTATCGGGCCGATCAGCTTTATTGGTCTTGTTGCCCCGCATTTAGCACGCTTTCTATTTGGCTATGACTATCGCTGGCTTTTGCCAGCATCAGCTTTGCTTGCTGGTTTACTTTTGTTAATTGCTGACATTGTCGGCCGTATAATTATTGCGCCAAATGAAGTTGCGGCAGGCATTTTGGCTTTGCTTATTGGTGGGCCATTTTTTGTTTATGCTGTCATTAAGTTTCACAAAGGCCTGTCATGAAGAAAAATTTCATTTTGCGCACTGGGTCTTGGTCTCTTGTTATTTATAAGCGCAATTTTTTTGCTTGCTTGATATTAACTATTTTTTTGTTACTTATCAGCCTATCACATCTTAAAAGTGGTAGCTATTCTTTAAATTATTCTCAAATTTGGCATAGTATCATTAATTTTGGTGAAAACGAGACTGTGGATCGCATTGTATGGCGCTTACGCATGCCACGCATTATCACAGCAATTTTTGTCGGCGGCGCTTTAGGCGTTGCTGGCGCTGTTTTTCAATCCCTATCGCGCAATCCCCTTGGTTCCCCTGATATTTTAGGCTTTACGACTGGTGCTGCGACCGGCGCAATTTTACAAATTATTCTCATAAATGCAGGCCCATGGCAAACCATTTTGGCAGCCATAGCTTGCGGTCTTACCACTTCACTTATTATTTTTTTACTTGCCTATAGACGACAGCAACCCCTTTCAATTACGCGGCTTATTTTGATAGGTATTGGCGTTGGTGCAATATTATCAGGCATTAATACTATTTTGTTAGTCATGGGCGACCTTGATCAAGCTGCTAGCGCTCAGCTTTGGCTTTCTGGGTCTTTAAATATCCGGACTTTACAGCATGCTTTATTAATAGCATCGGTCTTTCTTATTATCATGCCAGTTGTTTTTAGTGTGGCTAAAAAACTTAGCCTTATGGAGCTAGGTGATGACCTTGCTAAACAATTAGGTGTAAACCTTAAACGAACACGCCTTATAGCAATTATTGCGGCAATTATCTTAACAGCAAGCGCAACAGCGGTTGCTGGCCCAATTGCATTTGTTGCTTTAGCGGCGCCACAATTAGCCAAACGCATTATTCAATCGCCTAATCTTGTATTGCTGGCAAGTGCATTAATGGGGGCGATTTTAGTTGCTGGCGCCGATCTTTTAACTTTACGCTTAGCGTTAAACTTTAAATTACCAATAGGTTTGGTTACTGGCCTTTTGGGGGCAACCTATCTTATCTGGCTATTAAAATATCAATCGCGTTAAACTAGTATTTAGTCCTTGATATTTCGCAATGAAATATGAATTTCATATTGCGGAATAATTATAAATCCAATAGATTTAACTTGATTTTATTTGTCATATTTATGGAGAGGGCCATGAAATATAAATTACTTAAGGGGGGTAACCTTGGCTGCGCCATTGTTGCGCTTTTATCAACAAGTCACATATCGGCTTTTGCGCAAGACACGGTCAGCGTTGATAGTAATTCAACAACGCTTGATGCAATCATTATCACTGGTGAAAAAATAGATCGCGATATACGTAATACCGCATCATCAGTAAGTGTTATCACCGCAAAAGATATTTGGAAATCTGGCTTTAACAAAGATAGCATTCACGACAGCATAGATGGCCTTGCAAATGTGATAACGACAGATACAGTTGCAGCACCGATTATACGTGGTCAAGACTCGCAAGGTCCCAATGTTGGCGGCAATGCCTTTTTTGGTGGAACCATACCACGCGCCTCCATGAACATTGATGGTCACTATGCTAATTATCATGAATTAACTTCTGGTAGCATGGGGATATGGGATGTTGAAAGCGTTGAAGTCTTTAAGGGGCCGCAAACGACCTCACAAGGTGCAAATGCTATTGGTGGGGCAATTATTGTTAATACCAAAGACCCAACCTTTAACCGAGAAGCTGCCTATCAAAGTCTAATTGGTAATTATAGTCAACAGCATACATCTCTTATGGCCTCTGGGCCGATTTATAAAAACGAATTGGCGGGCCGTATTGCCTTGGATTATTCTAGGCGCGATACGTTTATTGATTATGTCAACCCACTGTTTTTGACCGAAGGAACCAACCAAAATTTCCGCTATTTCAATGGGCGCGGCAAATTATTATGGCAACCGGCTGAATTGCCGGGCTTGGATGTTAAACTTACCTATTCACGGATTCAAAGCAATAGACCGGCTCAAGAAGCCGCATCAGAGCCATTTTTTGAACTAAAACACCGCACGAATATGATGCCGTCCAGTCAACAAAATTCTGATACTGCAATTATTGATATTCGCTATGAATTTGAAAACGGAATAACATTACTTAATAAAGTTCAATATTCTCATTTTAATGTCGAAAGAAATACCGGCATATATACAAATGGTTATGTTGATGTTACGCAAAACAATACGTCTAATGAAAGCAGACTATTATTTGGCCAACAAGATGATAAAGTGAGTGGATTGGTTGGTTTATTTTATAATTATGTTACGTCTGATGAGTTTATGTCGCTTGCAGGTGATACAGTTTTTGACGATAAAAAGCGAAATTTAGGAGTTTTTGGCGAAGTAAGATATAGGCTAACCGACCGCTGGACGATTGAAGGCGGATTGCGCTATCAAAATGATCTCGTTAACCGAAAAGGCAGATCCGTTTTTGCCGCACTTCCCCTTGATTATGAAGAAACATTTTCGGCTCTTTTGCCAAAAATATCTTTGGCTTACGCACTCAGGGATGATTGGATTGTAGGCGCTGTAATAAGCCGAGGTTACAATCCTGGTGGTGTTGCACTTAATATGACTTCTCGTCAGTGGCTAGCATTTAAGCAAGAAAAAGTCTGGAATTATGAGCTTTTTTCGCGCCTTGCATTGTTAGATAACCGTTTAAGTTTAAACAGTAATATTTTTTATATGGATTTTAAAGACAATCAATATAATATTCCTGTTGTTATATCCCCGGGACTTGAACAAAGCTATACAATCAATGCCGAAAAGACCCATTCCTATGGTTTAGAATTGGGATTAGATTATATCATCTTAGATAATCTTCAATTAAAAACCAGTGCCGGCATATTAAAAACGCGGATTGATAAAATATCAAGCAATATTGCCTATGAAGGAAACGAGTTTGCTAAATCACCCGGTTTTATGCTTAGTGCAGGGTTGAATTGGCAAGCGACAGAAAAACTTAATCTTGGTGCCGATATTCGCCATGTTGATAAATATTATTCAGACATAGCCAATACGCCGGCCTATTCGATCAACGCCTATACGCTTTCAAATTTCAAAATCAATTATGACATTAATCAAGCTTTACAGGTTTTTGGTTATGTCAATAATGTTTTTAATGAACGAACCCCCACATATTTGCGAAATAATCGAGGAACAGAGGCGAGTATGACAATGCCAAGAAATTATGGGATAGGTATTAGAGGCACATTTTAATCGCGCCGATTTAAATTCAATAAATGATTAAAAATAACTTTTTTTAATCATTTATTTTAATCCTTAAGCTTTTTTTTCAAAATGTCGCCTATATATCACTGATAAAAAATTTCATAATACAATATCAATTTCATATTGCGAAACGCTTTCAAAAAGAATAGGGATAATTTGACTTAAATTATCATATTTATGGAGAGGGCATGAAAAACAGGTTTAAAAGAAGTTGTATCACAAGCACTGCAGCAATTGCCTTGCTCGCTACAAATGTTATATCGGTTTTTGCGCAAGACACGGCTAGCGTTGATAGCAATTCAACAACGCTTGAAGCAATCGTCATCACCGGTGAAAAAATAGATCGCGATATTCGCAATACCGCTTCATCGGTAAGCGTTATCACCGCAAAAGATATTTGGAATAATAAATTCAGCGATCAATCTGTTCACGATGTGATAAATGGCCTGCCCAATGTCCTTTATACCGACTCTGTCTCGGCGCCGATCATACGCGGTCAAGATACGCAAGGGCCCAATACACGTGCCGATGTTTTCTGGGGTGGCACAGTACCACGCGCGTCAACCAATATTGACGGTCACTATGCCAATTATTATGAATTGTTTTTTGGTTCTTCTGGGCTTTGGGACGTAAGCAGTATTGAAGTTTTTAAAGGCCCGCAGACGACATCGCAAGGTGCGAATGCAATTGCCGGTGCTGTTGTTATCAATACCAAAGACCCAACCTTTACAAAAGAAGCAGCCTATCAAGCAGAAATAGGCAATTATGGCCAAAGGCGCACTTCATTTATGGTATCAGGGCCAATTTATAAAAATGAATTGGCAGGGCGCATAGCAATTGACTATTCACGCCGTGACACATTTATTGATTATAATAATCCCAATTTTTTAAGTCGTGATGTTAATTTAGATTTTCGATATTTTAATGGCCGCGCTAAGTTATTATGGCAGCCGGCAGAAATACCCGGATTGGAAGCAAAGTTAACCTATTCACGAACCAATAATAATCAGCCAACTCAAGAAATGGCATCAGTCCCTTATGATGATTTGAAGTATAACTTCAACATGATGCCGGGATGGAAACAAAAGACAGATACAGGAATTTTTGACGTAAGTTATGAGTTCGAAAATGGTATGAAATTATATAATACTGTTCAATATTCGCACTTTAACGTATTACGCCGTACGGGTGTTCCCATCAGGGGGGACGCAGATATTACACAAAATAATATTTCCAATGAAAGCCGTCTTACCTTTGGCAATGAAGATGACGTATTAAGCGGTGTCGCTGGTGTGTTTTTTAATCAAGTAAAATCTGACGATTTTCTATTGTTTGTTGGTACAACTCAGTTTGACGATAAAAAGCGCAATTTTGGTATTTTTGGTGAAACAAGCTATAAATTAACCGACCAATGGACATTAACTGGTGGCTTACGCTATCAACATGACCAAGTGACACGAATTGGTCGCTCGTCCCTTACGCCAAATCCACTTAATTATGATGAAACATTTTCAGCATTTTTGCCTAAAGTCTCACTCGCTTATGCAATTAATCCCGATTGGACTGTGGGTGCCTTGATTAACCGCGGTTATAATCCTGGCGGTGTATCGCTTAATTTAAATTCACGCCAATGGATGAGCTTTGAGCCTGAAAAAGTGTGGAATTATGAATTATTTACGCGTGTTGCTTTATTGGAAAATCGCTTAACTTTAAACAGCAATATTTTCTATATGGATTTCAAAAATAATCAGTATAATATTCCAGTCGTTATTTCACCAGGGGTTGCCCAATCCTATACAATTAACGCAGAAAAAGCTCATTCTTATGGATTAGAGCTTGGCTTTGATTATGCCATATTGGATAATTTGCAACTAAGGGCAGGGGCAGGACTTTTACGCACCGAAATTGATGAAATATCTAGTAACGTTGCTTATCAAGGAAATGAATTTGCAAAATCTCCAGGTTATATGCTCAATGCTGGTTTTAGCTGGGATATCACAGAAAAATTCAAGTTTTCCGGCGATGTGCGCCATTTAGATAAATATTATTCTGATGTGGCTAATACACCAAGTTATGTCATTGATGCATATACTATTTCTGATTTACGCATGAGTTATAATTTCAATGATGCTATTGAAATTTACGGATTTGTAAATAATCTTTTTGACGAACGCGTTGCAACCTATAAGGCTGCCAATAGTAGTTTAAATAGTATCGATGCAAGTGTTACCATGCCACGTAATTACGGTATTGGCATAAGAGGCACGTTTTAAATCGTGATGCTTGACCTAAAGGCTACTCTTTAACTGAGGGTAGCCTTCATTTTTAAAATCACAACAACTCGAGAAAGCAAAAATTATCATTAAATTGTATAAGCTGGCTAAGCTTAAATGTAATAAGAGCCTAGTTTAATAACCGTTTGTTTGCAGATTTACGTCTATTGCTTCATGATATAAAAGTCGACGCTTATCCGCATCAACAATTTTTCCAAGGTCTGCAACAGTTGTCATAACGCAAATAATTTCGCCCTGTGCGTCAAAAACTGGTGCAGCTTGGCCTGTTACACCACTTAAAAGATGATTGCTCAATTCCATCCAGCGATCTTTTTTAATTTGTTGCAAAAGATTATCATCTGGCTTTTTACCTCGAAAATGGGCAGGTTGCACTTTACGAACTTGATCTATTTTTTCTTTAGAAAGATAAGACTGAAAAACAAGCCCACAAGCTGTATTGTCAAGGGGTAAAACATCGCCAAGCGCAAGTGAGCTAACCGAAAAATAAGCACTTCGATACCAACGAACCAGAGTGGGACCACGATCTGTCCAAATGGCGACACCGCCACTCATTGCCGCTGTATCGGTTAATTTTTTCATGTGGCTTGCAGCAATTTCAATACCGTCCACCTGCTTTAATGCACTAATACCAATTGCTAATGCAGTAGGACCAAGGCTGTAATGACCACTAATGGGATCTTGTTTAGCAAGTCCTTCTTTAATAAGGCTTTGTAAATAGCGATGAGCTTTAGACCCGCTTGTTGCGGCTCGTTTTGCAACTTCGCCCAAAGCAAGAGCGCTTTCTGCATTTGAAAGTACATTTAAAAAATGCGTAGCAATTGAAACAGATTGAATTGTGTTTGAACGCTTTGCAATGCCGCTGTTTTGCTCATCTAATTGAAAGCTCTCATCGTCCAAATTACTTTCCTTTTTATAAAGTTGATTTGCTCTTTTTGCAAAGTTTAATTAACGTTCTTGATCAATTTTGTGCATTGCGATCATATATCATTAATTACACTAATTCCAAATTTATTTTGAAACTATTGAATTTGCTTTTAGTTAGGCTGGAACCCTTTGATTTGAACGAAATGATACGAGAAAATTAATAGATCTTGACCCTAACCAGGTTCCTAAAACTTTATAATTTGCGGGTTTGTGCTAAATAACCCAAATTTTAGCATCACAAATAATTATATGAAGTTATATCGTTAAAATTATTATATTTGATAAATATGATGTGTAAATAAAAGGATTACACAATGGTAGATTTTGTAGCTTTTGTCGCACCAACATCTTTGGAATAGAAAAATTTGAATCCAGCCAAACGAAATAGGCATGGTTTTAATGATACCCCAAAACAGCACTTTCACCTTTACTTGAAAAAGAGTGAATGGCTTTATAACCATCATCCAACCCGGTACTCGATTAAAAATATCATCAAATTAAATGAATAATTATACTTTACTGTTAAATAAGCCAATCTAAAAAATAAGATGTGCTTATTTTTCATTAAATATCACCTATAGAAATTTACTATAATGATTTAACTATCCATTTTTTGAGGAAAACGTGATTTATAATGCTCATTAATCAAAATCTGTTCGTTCTTTGGTAAATAATTATCCAAATTACTATAATCTACACCATCTATAATTTTAAAGGCAATTTGCGATTTAACAAATGGAAAGCCAATATCAATTAATTCTTTCCAATGCCAAATGGTAGGGTTACGTGCAAAATCCCTATCGTCTTTGTAAATATGTCCGCAATTTAGATTTTTTCGATTGAATAAATTATGTAACTCTATTTCAACCGAATAAATAAGATCTTGTTTGTCTTTATAGTATGGAATACTTTTTAATATAGAAAGAGCATCGTTTTCAATCGCTTTTCTTTTTATCGAAAAGAAGAAGCTCTGATAATGTTTTTTTATTTCATTATTTTCTGTTAAAAATGATATGTCTAAGTCATTTTTTTCAATAATTTTTTTTTGATTTTTAATGGAATTGTTTTTTTCAACGATAAAAATACTATCATTTGTAAAAGTTAAAGTGTTAGCACGCTCGAGATTGCCAATAATTGATAAGGCATCTTTCCAAGCTCCAAAATCAAAACCGATATTTTCTCTTAGTATAATTGCTTTTGCTGCATTGTCAGAAACAGTATTTATTTTATCAAAATTATCTGAATTGATAATCACAACAACTTCATATTCTGCATCTGAGTAAGCTTGAATATGTTTATGCTGTAAATCGGTAATAGTTCCATCTCTGCTATATGCAACATAGAATAGTATATCTGAACTAAAAGGTATATTATCAAGTTTAATAACTTTAGAATTTACAGCTTTGTTAATTGTTTTGTCTTTGATATCAAATGTTTTTTCAAAAAGATATTTATACTTTTTTCTTACGCAACCGTTTTTTTTATAGACAATAAACTTGAAAATATTTCTAACTTCTAATTTGTTAGAAGTTTTCTTAAATATGATGTTTTTAAAGAAATCACGCAATTCTTTTGATTTATTAAATAATATGAAATTATACATTTTTTTAAATCGTAGCCTTAAGGACCGAGCTGAGGTTAGAATAATATACCTTATATTAATGGTTGTAGCAAACTCCACGATAATATCATTTTTGGCTGTAATTCCCCGTCTTAAGCTTTTTTTATCAATATTAACTCCAACTAAATCGTATAAGAATTGATTTTTTTAGCCTAAATAGGTTCGTTTCAATGTTTTCTTGTAAAATAACAAGTTTCTTTGTTTGAAAGCAGATTATCTTCTTTATAGACTTCAATTATACCTTTTAATTTGCTACAATTTCCCAAATATTTTATAAAATATTTTTCGCACTATGCGTAGGTTTTAAAAAATAATTTTTAATTTCTTTACCAGTCGATCTTATCTTCAATATGATTGTCTACATTATTGAGCATTCCGCCGCTAGAACCCACATACTTATAATTATTTATTAGACGAAAAATATCTTCTCTTTTGGGGTAGGGTCATCTTGAGTTTGAGTATATAAAATTACAAAAACCCGTCTTTTTATCAGAATCTTGTTTGAAATAATCTCTATCGCGGATGTAAATAGCCGTGGCATCCAATACTATAGGATAGTAAGGATTTCCTATTTAGCAATCACAAAAATGCATCCTGTCAAAACCAATTTCACCATCAAATTTTGCAACTTACAAATTAAAACAACAAAGGCTTTGATAGAAATTTCTCGTTTCGTACCGACATTAACATGTTGCGATTGCGAGAAATTTTTTAGCAAAAAAATGCAAGCAGCAGCACAATCATCCACATGCATAAATTCACATGAAGGATTTTCACTTCCCCAAAAAACAATTTTTTTGGCTCCATAGACCTTACGTATTATTGCCGGCATAATATGGCTGGACAAAGCATCATAATTATCACCAAAACCATAAGGGTTGTTGGCATTGCTGATATAAAATCAAAACCGTATTGTTGACATATTGCTTGGATAATTTAATTTTTCGCAATGTTAGCAATTGCATACCACTTTTGTGTAGGGTCTAATCGGCCTGTTAGTAAAGATGCTTTGCAACGAGCCACTATGGCTCCCTAAAATAGGCAACCATAGTCGCAAGTTTTGAGATTTTATCTCCAGCCCAATTCTGGGGCAATTTTCGTTAAAATATTTTCTATTATTTTAAGGTTGAATTCAATTCCAATAGTGTTTTCGACTGGAATAAAAATTGTATCAGCCTCTTTTACAGCTGCATCGCATTTAAGGTTAGCAATAATATCCTTGGGGCTGCCGCAATAAATGCTTTGAAATACATCACGTGCCTTCGCATTATTAGGCCATAATTGGTTAAGGTCATTATTAACTTGCACTAACCATTCTTCGTCTTTCTTGTCGCAAAGAGGTATAATTTCGCGAATAATGGCAGCACGCGGTGCATAATCATGGCCAGCTTTTTCCCAAGCTTTTTTATGGGCATTTAAATATTCTACCTGTTGTGAAAATTCATATTGACCATTTTCTGGATTACGATGGGTCGCACATTGCAAATGCATTCCATGCTCGGCTGCCCAAATAGCCGATTCCATCGTGCCAGATCCCCACCATATACGTTGGCGCAGCGTATCACTATAGGGTTCAAGGCGTGCAATGCGCCGTTTTTCACCAGCATCTTTAAATGAATATTCAAGTTCAAAAGTTCGTTCGCCGCGTAATTGATCTAGAAATGATAAGGCTCGTTGATGGGTGAGTTCGCGTGCTGTTAATTCCTTATTGCTGCTTGGAGCAAAAAAATCACCGCCATTAATAGAGGCAAAAGGTGCACCGCGGCCAATGCCAAATTGTAGCCTTTGATTGCAAATCATATCGGCGGTCGTAGCATTTTCCAACATGGAAAGTGGGTGTTCATAGCGTAAATCGACAACACTTGTACCAATTTCAATGTGTTTGGTCCTAGCACCTAGAGCTGCCAATAGCGGATAAGGGGCGCTAAATTGTTCGGTGAAATGATGAACGCGAAAATAGGCACCATCAGCTCCCATTTCTTCGGCTTTGACTGCCATTTCAATAGCTTGCATATAGGATTGTTGAGCCGTCAATGTTTTAGAAAGCTCATGCTGTTTCCAGCGTCCAAAAGAAAGAAAAGCAATTTTTTTCATTAGTATTTTTCCTTTTAAAAAGCTTTCTGCAAGTTAAGTGCCATAAAATAATTAGTCTTATCATTAAATCGAGAACGCAATGATTGGCGCATCCAAACAAGAAAATTAAATGCTAATTTGTTTGCGAAGTGCATTTGGATTTCTCAAAAACAACCACTACTCGATAGCTTTTAGACTTGCAGAAGGTAAATGACGTAAATCTGTGAAAAACTAAAATGTGAAACGGCCACTTAAAAAGAAGGTACGACCAGCTTCAGGAAAGCCCGCTTCAATTTCGTAATTCTCATCGCTGATATTTCTTATTCCACCCAAAAGGCTAGTATGGTCATTGAAGTTATATTCAGCTGAAATATTTCCAATTACATAGCCATCGGCTTTGCGATAAATATTTTGAATTGTGCTGCGTGAATAACGCCAAGATGCTATTTCAAGACTTGGCATAATAGAAAGCTTATCCATTGGCAGCCACTTTCCATAAATAAAAGCTTGATGATGTGGCTTACCGGTCACTAAAGTTTGGTTTTCATTTGGCGATTTTATTTTACCCTTAAGATAGCTATAATTGCCGCCTAGCATTAAAGTTTCAGTAATCTGCCATTCTGCCTTTAACTCTACACCATAATATTTGGCTGTGCCCACATTACGGCTTTGCGCTAATTCACGTCCCTCACTATTGATTATGCCAAGATAGACAGAATCTATCATGTCATCAATATCATTATAAAAAACAGCACTGCTGAGCTCAAGATTTGGCGTTATAAAGTCAGACCAACCAATTTCATAATTTGTAGCTCGCTCTGCTTTAACAAAAGGATTGGGTACTGCTGTACCAAAACGACTAGAAAACCGCTCTTTTATGGTTGGAAAACGCGTGCGATTTGAAACACTAGCATGCCATTCTGCCGTTACAGTAGGACGGTAAATTGCTGCCAATTGCCAATTGACTGCACCGTCATGGGACAATTGAAAATGACCAATATCTCTTGTACCTTTGATAAGATATTCAGCGTTTTTCAAGTCCCGATAATCATAGCTTATGCCACCAATAAAATCGATCTGGTCTGTTGCATGGAAGGTATTTTCAAGCGCAACAGAAAAAATATTTTCGTCTTGCCCTGTTACAGGATCTTTAATTGACGTTGGTTTTGAAGGCTGGTTTATATTATGCTCTTGATGCTCATCTCGGCGGAAATGGAACGCACCTTTAAGATCATTGCGCTCTAAAATCTTGGTGCCTAGTTCGGTACTCATACCATAACTTTTATCATGATAGCTTGAACGAAAAGCTTTATTTTTCAATTGGCTGTTAAAATGGTAATCGTCGTAACTTGCTATAGTATTGTCAAATTGAGCATAAAAAAATCGCGTATTAATATAACTATCATTACCAAATTCTGTATGACTAGAAAAAGCGGTTGTTTCAACATCCCATTTTGGCCAATTCCAATTCACCTGATAGCCAAGTCCCTTAGGTGGCTTGGTGGTTAATCCATCGACCGGTGCCAAAATAGAATAAGGCGAATCTTTGCGTCCTTCTTGCTTTGTATAATTGATTGAATATTCGTCAGTTGCATTAGGGGTAAAGCCTATTTTAAAGTTACCACGCCAGTCGCGCGCTGAAGAAAAATCACGCCTTCCACCGTTTTCAATGATACTATTACCAATTACAACAGGATCAAAATGGCGAGAAAGGAAAAAACCATCGCTATCGCGGTAAACGCCGCTGGCCTGTAGATAGTAGCTATCTTGCTTGGTGCCGATATATCCGTAGGTCGTATAATTGGCAACTCCGCCTTTATTACCAAACTCTACAGTTGGGCGCACTTCTATTTCCAAAGCTTTTTCTGGTTTGCGTGTTACAAGATTAACTGCACCACCCATTCCTCCGGGGCCATTTAATACTGATACATAACCTTTTTGCACCTGAATTTGTGATAAATCGGGCGTTAAAAAGCGATTAATATCAAGTCCATTATCATAGGGGAGGTAAACCTGCACACCGTCAACCATGAGCGGTGCTTGGTTCATGTCAAAACCACGAATGTAAAATCGGCTTTCGTTGCGCCGTCCACCAGAATTGTGAACAATAACACCAGGCGTTACCTTTAATGCATCTCCTAGCGTATTGCGATTATAGACACGTATTTCTTCAGAAGTAACCGTACTTTCAGAAATTGAAAGCCCACTGGTTTGCGCGTTGTTGCTCTCACCAAAGACAGTAATTGTGCCAAGTGTATAAATACCAGCATTGCTGTCATCAGCAACATGTTGTTTTTGGTTTACTGTCGATATTGGTTGATCATTTTGCAATGCATTGTCATCTGGTGCCGCTATTGCTATTTTTGTTAAACCAAAAATCGAGACAGCCGTCAGAAGCAAAGCTTTGACAGGCCTATAAAGTTTTTTCTGTTGAATTATCATTTCCAAGACCCCTCCAGGAAAAATACTATTAAGTGCACTATTCAGCTAAAAAAGGTCGCAAAAATCCATCCTTTGCCCAGACCAAATCCGCATGGCAAAAGTTTTAAATTTTATAATAAACCTTCATGGCTACTTGAATTATAAACCGTTATGTAGTTTATCTATATACCGTAATGTATTTTAGAAGCACTGTAAATATATTTTTTTCGAGAGTTTTATTATGGGCATTTTGCGTTTTTTATGGGTATTTTTGTTTGTGGCGCCAACGCTTGCAATAAGCGGTGAGGTGTTAGATGCAACAGGTTTTACGGTCAAGGTTCCAGACAATATAGAAAAAATTGCGGCTGCAGGGCCACCTGCAAGTGTTTTTCTTTACACTCTTGCTCCTGAACTCATGATTGGCTGGCCAAGTGAAATTGGCGAAGCACGCCGCCAATTCCTTGGAAAGCCCGCAAGTGAACTACCAGTTATTGGTTCACTTGGGGGCCGAGTTGGGAATGAGGCTAATATTGAGCGCTTTTTATTGGCAAAGCCTGATCTTGTTATTGATATTGGTAATATAGGTAAAATGGATATTGATTTAGCGCAAATGATGCGCACGCGCACTAATATTCCATATGTTTTATTAAACGGCAATTTAGATAATTTACCTAATGCTTATCGGTTAATTGGCAATGCGATTAATCAAGGCGATGCAGGAGAAAAACGCGCACAATGGTTAGAAGACCATATGGATAGCCTTAAAAAAATTATTGACTCTATACCTTTAAGTAAACGTCCAAGCATTTATTATGCGCGGGGAGCAGATGGAAAAGAAACAGGACGTAGCGGCTCCATCCACGCTGAAGTTATCGAGCGTGCCGGCGCCATAAATGTTATTGGCTCTGAAGTTGGAAGCCAAGGAATTTTGCAGTTATCCATGGACAATATCTTGGCATTGGACCCAGATATTATTATTGCATCAAATCCACAATTTATGCAAACGATCAAGAGTGACCCTTTATGGCAACATTTGCGGGCGGTAAAAAACCAAAATGTTTATTTAGCGCCTTCACTTCCTTATAGTTGGATTGATGTCCCTCCTTCAGTCAATCGTATTATTGGTGTCATGTGGCTTGCAAATATTATTCATGGCGATAGTTACCACATTGATATGAGAGCTACGACTACTGAATTTTACGAGTTATTTTACCATGTTAAACTATCAGATAATGAGTTGGATGAGTTGCTTGGCAAGACATCGGTTAGATATGGCAATTCACAATGACATCTAGTTCAATTTTAAATTCTGCTTTGTTCCAGTGGATCGGATTACCAATTATTTTATTTTTACTTGTGCTATCCAATTTGAAAATTGGCGCTTATCCAGTTTCAATGACTAATTTTTTGGAATGGATAAGCTGGCGCGTTTTGGGTACTATAAAGCCTGATGAAGCTGTCATTCTTGTGATTGAAAAAATTCGGGCGCCCCGTATTTTAGCTGCAATTTTAATTGGTGCAGCTTTTTCTTGTGCTGGGGCTGCTTACCAAAGCATTTTTCGCAATCCTTTAGTGTCACCGGACATTTTAGCTGTATCATCGGGTGCGGCTTTTGGTGCCTGTCTTGCTATCATTGGCTCTATGAGCATTGTTGCCATTCAAATGGGCGCATTTTTAGGCGGTATTGGTGCGGTTTGCATTGTATTAATCATTGCCCATATGGTACCGCGCCGTGACGTAACTTTAGTACTGGTCTTGGCAGGGATTGTTGTGGGAAGCCTTTTTGGTGCTGGGGTATCATTACTTAAAATTATCGGCGACCCTTATGAAAAATTACCGATAATAACTTTTTGGCTTTTGGGTAGCTTAAGCCGCGTTCAACTTGATAATATTTTGATTATATCGCCATTTTTTATTATTGGTATAATATTGCTGGTTAGCTTGCGATTTCGTATTGATGTGATGACTATTGGCGAAGAGGAAGCCAAAACACTTGGTATACATACTGGGCGAATTCGTTTAATAACAATTATCTGTGCAACACTACTGACCTCTATCGCCGTCTCTATTGCTGGCATTATTGGCTGGGTTGGTTTGGTTGTTCCTCATATCAGTAGGATGATTGTTGGCCCAAGTTTTGGCAGGGTTGGCCCGACTTCAGCTTTTGTTGGCGCTATTTTTTTGCTTATTGTCGATAGTTGTGCTCGTTCATTGGCATCAACAGAAATTCCCCTTGGTATTTTAACTGCAATTATTGGCGCACCAATATTTATTTGGTTGTTAATAAGGGGAAAATAAATGCATAATTTTATTGATGTCAAAAATCTTATTGTTGGCTATAATAATAAAATCATTTGTAAAGATATTAATTTTCAACTCAAACAAGGTAATGTGCTTTGTATACTTGGTGCCAATGGTGAAGGTAAAAGCACTTTGTTAAAAACACTGCTCGGCTTACAAAAAGCAATAAATGGTGATATTTTTATTGCTGGTGAAAATATTACCATGATGAGTCTTAGACAACGTGCTAATAGTTTGTCTTATGTTCCTCAACATGGACAATCAGGGTTTTCCTTCAGTGTTCTACAAATGGTAATTATGGGAAAAGCTGCACAATTGGGTTTATTTGCACAACCAAATGCCAAAGATTGTGAAAAAGCCCATGCAATACTTCATGAACTCAATATAGCCCATCTTGGGCAAAAAGAATATGCTAACTTAAGTGGGGGACAAAAACAGTTAGTACTCATTGCTCGTGCTCTGATGCAAAACGCTGATATTATCGTTCTTGATGAGCCAACAGCAAGCCTTGATTTTTATAATCAGTTTCATGTTATAGCCATATTAGCAAAACTAAAAAAGCTAGGTAAAACCATCATTTTTACAACCCACCATCCCGACCAGGCATTTGAGATTGCCGATGAAGTCCTAATGATTAAAGATGGTTGTATGCTCTGTCACGGTACTACACAAAACGTAATGACCGAAGATATTCTAACCAAACTTTATTCAACTTCGATTAGTATTTTTGAAATTGAAGGAAAAAAAATAAGTTATATTAAAAATATCGTTACATAACGCTCATTGGTTGATACTATTTTTATTCAACCGCCGATTATAGCTCAGTCCACCCTCAAAGTTTTTAGTGGATATTGCAACACTTGCCAAAACAAAAAAACGATGAGGCTTTTAAAATCGATAGCTTTTTTGCGCCTTAGAGCGCATTTCGATCTGATTGGATCAGATCGGCGCTCTAATGCATTGTTTACGACGCGTTTTTTGTCCAAAAACCGCTTCACACTTTTCGAAAACGCTCTAGTACCCTTGGCAAAGATTGGTACAGATAAAGCAGTAGCTTTTCTAGCTGCTTTTCAAATTCCAATTTTTTCATTAATTGAAGATAAGATATTCATCAATAAGTATATTTTTTACACACTTAGGATAGTAGAACCCAAGCTTAAACATTTACATTGAAAGCGACCATTCGTAGCTTAGAAGATCAATAGCCCGAAGTGGTAGCTATTAATCTTTGCGCACGACCACGCAAATAATAAGTGGCCATTAAGCAGCATCAAGTTTAAAAATTGACTTGAGCTAAAAGAAGTTTGGGTAACAAATAAAAAACTCATTAATACATGATATATTGAGAGTTTGAAAAGCTAACAATAGCTAAATACTGGGCTTTAGACACTAAATCCGCTACTATATATCTAACAAAAAACACTAATTTATTAAAAATTGAAATAAATCAATTCATAAGCATACACATGTTAAAATATAGTCTAATTTTGTGTACAATTAATAACATGCGCTTTTTTGGCACATTTTTTTATGTTTAAGAGCTTGTATTATTTGTTGAGAAAAAAATACAACTATTTTAATAAAAAGACAAAATAGAGTTTAAGATTATTGTTTTAATTAAAATTTTGCCGCTAATCGCGACGGGCTTTTGAGGGAAAGTTTGATGTCATTATCGGTAAAAGTTTGCAAAATCGGTCGATGCGTAAGTGATGTGTTACCTCGTTTAATTTGGAAATATGTCCATTTTATTCATTCCATTTTTGCAAATAGTTTTGTAGGTAAGGAGAGTAGGGGTGCCTCATTTCATCAAGCAAGGCTCAAAAACCCATTTTGGCCAAAAATCGTTATTTGCCACAAGTTTAACTGTATTATTATTGTCAACAGGCTTAGCAACGGCGCAAACCGCTAGTCCCGGTGCACCAATCATTCTTGATGCTATCGTTATTGATGGTAGCAATAGTAGTGAAGCTGAGGTTGAACGTCGTTTCCAAGCAATGCCAGGCGGCGTTAATCTTGTGTCGCAAGATGATATGCCAACATCAGCCAATCTTACATTGTCACGTGCATTAGAGCAGGTGCCAGGTGTGGTTATTCAAAATTTCTTTGGTGGTAACGACCAGCCACGTATTCAAATTCGTGGCTCTGGCCTACAACAAAATCCAGTGGAGCGCGGTATTTTAATGCTGCAAAATGGCTTGCCGCTCAATCGCGCCGATGGATCTTATATTGTTGGGCTTGCTAATCCTAGCCAAGCACAATCTATCGAGGCTTACCGCGGGTATATGGCAAATCGCATCGGTGCAACAGTACTTGGCGGTGCTATAAATATGGTGTCCCCGACAGGTTTAAGCCAGCAAGGCGCAAGCTTGACCGCAAGTGGTGGTAGTTTTGGTCAATATAATTTTGGTGGCCAATTTGGTTTTGCCAAAGATAATTTTGATGGCTTTATACAAGCCGATCATAGTAAGCGCGATGGGTTTCGTGATTATAATGCTTCAGAGCGAACGAGCATTAGCGGTAATTTTGGTTTTCGTATCAATGATAGAGTAACAACTCGTTTTTTCGCAGGTTATACCGACCTTGATTTTGATGTTGCTGGGCCAGTCAATAAAGCTACACTTAAAACCCGCCCCAAGGCAATCTGGGCTGGACCTACTTTAACGCCAAATGGGGCCATTAATCCGGGCCCCAATGTTTGGCGTGATCGGCCAAAGCGCGAAGCAACTCAATATCTTATTGGTAATCGTACCAGTTTTGAAATGGACGCGCATCTTTTTGATGTGGCTTTTAGTTATAGCTATAGTGATGATACTTTCAGGTATCCAATTACCGGAGGGGTGCGACAATCGAAAAGCGGTGATTTTACCGCTCTTGCGCATTATTCCTATAATCCAGATGAAACCAAAGCCTTACCACTTTTAGAGTTGTCATTGCTTTATGCAACGGGTTCTATGGAACGCGATTACTATCTTAATCAATCAGGCAAAAAAGGTGCAAAATTTGGTGCCAATGATTTAGATTCTACAACCTTATCATTGTTTGCTGGTTTAAATGTGCCAATTGCGCAAAAATGGACATTGTCGCCATCTATCTCTTATGCGCATGCTACTCGCAATAATGATGATCGTTATGATGGGCTAAAACGGCCAACTATTGCTTATGATCCTCGTATGCCAAACCGGCTTTTACCAAATGGTGCCGTTGATGCAACCGATACAAGTTATAAGCATAGCTATTCTGGCTGGAGTCCAGCTCTTGCCCTTAGTTACGAAATTTCTGATGAGCAAACTGCTTATGTAGCTGTTAGTCATAATTTTGAGCCACCAAGCCAAGATGATCTTATCGCAACTATTAATGGCACGCCAAATTCGAGTGCTGGTCGACCTAACCCAGCAACGCCTTTCGCATCCTATGCTAGTTTTGCAACACCTGATCTTGATGCACAAAAGGCAACAACGGTAGAAGCTGGTTGGCGTGGTCGGTTTGATCGCTTCTCCTTCGATTTATCCAGCTATTATTCATGGGTTGATAATGAATTATTAAACTCTCGCGATCCTACTGGAGTGCCTCTTGCAGCTGTTAATGCTAAGGATACACGCCACTTTGGTATAGATATTGGGCTTGGTGCACAATTTACCAGTCAGTTGTCTGGACGTTTGGTTTATACATACCAAAACTTTCGCTTTCATGATGATGCACAACGCGGCAATAATTATTTAGCTGGCGCACCGCTGCATATTATCAATGCTATGGTTCAATATCAACCAAAGGACGAATGGGTTATTCAAACTAATGTTCGGTGGCTGCCAAGCAAAACGCCCGTTGATAATATGAATACACTTTATAATGATGCCTATGCAATTGTTGATTTGCGCAGCGAATATCAAATCAATAAAACTTTAAAAATATTTGGCGAAATCACAAATCTATTTGATAAGACCTATGCTTCTTCTACAATTGTTACAGATCGCATTAGGCCAGATCAAGCAGTATTCCTTCCAGGTGATGGTCGGGGTTTTTTCGCTGGTATTAAAGCATCGTTTTAAATAATTAGCAGTAGTTAAACGCGAAGGAGAATAGAATATCATGTTTAAAACAAACAGACGCCGTTTTCTTTTGGGTTTTGCTGCAAGTTCCTTAAATTTGCCCCATGCTGGTTCAGCATGGGCGCAAACAAATGATGACAACTCGGCCAATATTATTTGGGGGCCACCAGCCGCACCATCGGTTGTTCCAGCTTTCGCCATTGCGAATGGTATGCTTGATGAACTTATTCCCAATTGTCAGTTTAAAGTTTGGAATAGTCCTGATCAGATGCGGGCAGGATTGACGTCGGGTAAAATTAATATGGCAATTATGCCAAGCTATAGTGGCGCTAATCTTTATAACAGAGGTATTAAGCTGCGGCTTGCCAATATTTTAACCGATGGATTATTATATATTGTTGCGCAAAAGGATGCTAATATTACATCACTTGCTGATTTAAAGGGGAAAAAACTTGCTGTCCCCTTAAAAAACGATATGTCGGATCTTGTTACGCAAACAATATTGGAGGCTCACAATATTGCAGAAGGTGAAATTACGATAAGCTATCTTGGCAGCCATGCAGAGGCTATTCCTATGTTGATGATGGGGCGCGTTGATGCTGCTGTCTTGGTTGAGCCGGTAGCGAGTGCTGCTATTTCTATAAGCGCTACTGCCCGTAATGGTCTCGTGCGTGCGTTAAATGTTCAAGATTTATGGCAAAAGGTGACGGGTAATAGAATTTTACCGCAAGCAGGTCTTTTAGTGAAAAAAGGCTTTGAAGGTGACGATGGCGATAAAAAAATTAAGCGCCTTAATGATATTTTCAAAGTGGCAACTGACAAAATATTGAAAGATCCGCAAGATGCTGCTGAAAAAACAGCTCAATATCTTGATTTTCCAAGCAATATCATAGTTAAAGCCTTACCATATAGTAATCTAGTTGTTCGTAGTGGCCGCGAAAGTCAATCATCTCTAAAAGAATTATTCGGCATATTAATGAAGAAAAATCCCGATATTTTGGGTGGACAACTTCCAGATGATGGTTTTTTTGCCGGATGATACGCTATCGGATTATGTCGCATCTCTCTTGGCTTATCCGTTATTTTTGGGGAGGCTTTGCCGGCCTTGCTGGCCTTTTTTGTTTTCTAGCTTTATGGCAATTGGCCCATGAGCTTTATGGCAGTTTTGTGCTGCCTTCGCCGCAGGAAACCTTTAAAAGCTTACTTGCATTAATTAAACAAGATAGTTTCATTGAAGCAGTCCAGTTAACTGCGTGGCGATCTGTCTGCGGGTTTTTATGTTGCGCATTGGTAGGAACTTTGGGTGGCTTATTATGCGGTTATTCCTTTGCTGCCATGCGCCTTATGCGGCCTATTATCACAATATTACTTGGTGTGCCGCCAATTGGCTGGATTGTACTCGCAATTATTTGGTTTGAAGCATCAGGTGGATCGGTGATTATGACCATTGCCGTTGCATCTTTTCCATTAATTTTTATGAGTAGCGCACAAGGAATTGCAACGCGTGATCGTAATCTTGATGCTATGGCACGTGCTTTTGGCATTGGTTGGTTTAAGCGTTTACGAACAATTTCCCTGCCGCAAATGGTGGCTCATGTCATGCCAGCTTGGTCGCTTTCTGCTGGTAGTGCGTGGAAAGTAGCAGTTATGGCAGAATTACTAAGTTATAGCGGTGGTTTGGGCGGTATTCTTGCGCAAGCGCGCACCTCATTTGATGTTCCTAAGGTAACTGCTGTTATAATGGTGGTGGTTATTTTTGCTTTGATTACAGAATTTGGCATTATTCATCCCATCCGTGAATTATTGGAAAACTGGCGCCATGCTGACGAGCCATGGGGTGTAAAGAAAAGCGAAAACGATACTGTAGCGATAAAGAAGGATTAAAGCCATGAAACTTCTGTTTGAAGACGTTGCTTTTGCCTATCTTGGCCGCAATATTGTTGAAAATATAAATTTTTCGATATGTGATGGTGAAATTGTTGCCGTTCTTGGCCCCTCTGGTATAGGCAAAACAACATTGATGCAGATGGGGGCAGGGCTTCATCAACCAACTAAGGGTCAAATTATTCGCAATTATCAACATCAGGCGGTGGTATTTCAAGAACCGCGATTGTTAAATTGGAAAACTACCTTTGATAATATCGCTTATGGTATAAAAAATAATTTATCCCGCCAAGAAAAACACGCTATCGTCGTAAAAATGGCCGCAGCTGTTGGCCTTAGCCAAGATGATTTGCTTAAATATCCCGCCGCTTTATCAGGCGGTATGCGCCAAAGAGTATCGGTTGCAAGAGCTTTGGCCATTAAGCCTGATATAATCTATTTTGATGAACCTTTTTCAGCTGTTGATATTGGGCTGCGGCGCAATTTACAAGACATTATCATTCAACAAGCAAAAGGTCTTGGTTTTTGTGGCTTGTTTATCACCCATGATCTCCATGAAGCTTTGCGCATCGCTAACCGGCTTTTATTAATTGGTGATGTGCCAGCCACTATAATAACCGAGCGCAATATTGCTGGTATTGCAGGTGAGCGCAGTGAGCATGATATTTTTGAAATGATGGAAGCCTATCGTGTTGATCCTGCCTTTGGCGCATTGCTTAATGGGCAGACGGAGGCTTAGATGAGAGCAAAACTATTTAAAAGCCCATTTTTTTCCGAAGGTGTCTTTTTCTTTTTCCCGATTTGTGCGATTTATGCAGCATTAATGCCGCTTATCTATGTTGTTGGTTATGGGCTATCTTTTCCCGCTAGCGATTATATAGTGCCACAACAATGGCACGGTCATGAAATGATTTTTGGCTTTTTTTCATCCGCCCTTTCAGGTTTTTTAACCTCCGCCGTTGCCGAATGGACAAACACTAAACCTGTTCATGGTAAAACCTTATTTTTACTCTTTATTCTTTGGTTGCCAGCGAGATTAATTGGTCTGTTTGGTGTTGATCATTTAATGATTGTTGCAAGTTTTTTTGATTTTTCTTTTTTAATACTTTTATTGTTTCTTATCCTAAAACCAATCATAAAAAAACGGCAAACGCGAGCAGTCTCATTTGCTATTTGGTTGATTATTTTAATTATTGTTGAATTTTGTTTAAAATGGGCTTGGTGGCATGAAGATGTGTTGCTTGCAAGCCGCGCGCTTAATAGTGAAATTTTAGTATTTGTAATTTTGTTTTCTTTGTCGCTTTCGCGTATTCATATTGTTGTTGTTAATCTTGCTCTTGATCCAAGTGGTAAATCTAGTCCCTATCGCCCGCATCCAGGACGACGAAATCTTGCTGCTTTTTTAACGGCCTTTTATGGTGTGGTTGCATTTTTCTTGCCCGATTCAATGATGCAATATTACTTGGCATTTGCAGCCGCAGCAGCTTTTTTTGATCGGTTGGCAGAGTGGTTTATAGGGCGGGTAGTGTTTAAAACAGAAATTCTATGCTTATTCATGGCCAATTTAAGTGCAGGTCTTGGATTGTTGTTAATTGGCTTATCGGGCTTCTATCCATCAATATCCCCCTATCTTGGTTTGCATATTTTGACAATTTTAACCCTAGGACTAGCCGTTATGGCAGTACTTATTATTGCTGGTTTGCGCCATTCAGGGCGTGATTTGACGATTATACCTTGGCAAGCGAAACTTAGCATTCTTGCAATTTGTCTTGCCGGTATTATGCGTGTGCTTCCGCAACTTATTGATGGTTTTCCCTTGGTCCATTATCAATATATGATGTCATCACTGTTTTGGAGCGCTGCTTTTATATTATGGCTTTTTGCCTATGTACCACTTTTACGCTACCCGCTCCATCATCATTAATCAAAGAGTGCTTGGCGTTTTATCGTCTTATGTAAATAATATTTTAAAGGCTGGCATCGATATCTAAAAAAGTAATTAGTATCATAGGGCTAAGTCACGGCTCAAAAGTCGCCTTCCACAAGTAAAATAAGTGACCCTATCTAAGTATTTCTTTTAAGGCGACACGGCTCATGCTGTTGCGGTTTTTGCCAGCGTAAACAGCAAAACAACTACGCTTTATTTCCGAAAGTTGTATGAGGAGATAACCGCTCGACTTGAACAACAAACGCCTCAACTTATGTGTGATGAAATTGAACTTGATAACAGTTATTTTGGTGGTGTGCGTGAAGGCAAAAGAGGACGTGGAGCTGGTCGTAAAAACTACTCGGATTATTCAAAAACAAGGGAAAAGTTCAATCCCTTCGCTTTTTTAAGGCGCCAATACTAAAGAGTTTTTTGTTATTATTAGGCAAGCAATCACACCAGATTTCATTATTTATAGAGATAAGTTTTGGCGATTGATCGTGCTATGTTTAACCTTGATTCCGCACTCCAAGGCGCTATAACCAAGAAAACTGGTTAAATACTATGGCATCGCGATAATATGGGCATAATAATTAATGTAGTTTACAATTTTTAAGAACCTAAAAACATTGTATAATCTATTATATTATGCTTTAAATAAACAATTTTTTAACTAAAATAGTAATCAACCATATATTATGCGTATATTTATTATTATCATTACAAGAATTTTTATTATTAATTTTATTTATAGCAATAAAACGCTTACTGCAATTCGCATAAAAGCAGATTAGGGAGAAGGAAATGCCCAGCATAAGGTACAGAAATTAAACTAATAATATTTGAAAAAGGCGGATAATTAAATGGAAAAACTATTTATAACAAATTGGAATATTGATGATCCATATCTTGCTGCTAAAGAGTTTTATAATGTTGCATATTCTAGCGGACAATTTCTTAATGTAATTTATACTATAGCTCAAAATTTAGCTTACAGCTTTGAAGGTGCAAGTTGTTACTTTCATGACGAATATGATGAACCGCTTAACACTTTTGTAAATTTTACTTTTGGTTTTAACCAACATTTTGAACCGGCAGAAGACATTTTGGTACCGGTCGATGTTTATAAAACATTAACACTTCAGGCAATTGATACATATCAACAAAAGCATTATCATGAAGGTCTTGCTAATATCCGCGACAAATTTTTGCCCAATAACGAGCAAAGCAAAGCTATATTTTTAAGCGATCGCCACAATATAGATAAAAATCTATTGGCATATCCTGTTGAAGTGTATTTGGTAGAAACTTTGTTCGGTAAATCTTATGATAGGTCTGATCCCTATTGGGCGCTTAAATATTATTTAGATGCCGCTTATAATATTAAACAGTTCATAGGCGCAATTTCTTGTTTTATTAAAAAAATTGGATACGGTATTTCGGTAGAGTACAAGCCGCCTATATTTTCTATTGAATATGCGGACTTAAACTTAAGCCGTTCAAAAGACAAGGTTTTGCTTTACATAGGTAGTTATCTTGATTACATGATAACAATTCCTTTTAGTATATTCAAAGCCGTTTTAATAGAAGCGGTCAATATTTTCCAGCAAAAGCATCATAAAAAAGCACTTGCGATACTTAAAGAAAAATTGGAAAATTTAACGCCAGAAACTCCGCATGAAAATCCTGAGTATAATGAAATTAAAGGCAGTGATGATGAATACGAATAAATTATATGTATGTAGACAGCCTTCTCAAGAGGCAATTGGTAATATGTTGCTATAAAAAGTTATAATAACATATATATTGGTACAGGTGATGCACCCGTCTTAGATTTATCAACTAAGATGAAAGATCAATGCTGCTGCGATACAGATTGCTGTGATGAAGATACAAGCCCGCTTCGCTCGTCAATATATCTTGTGACGATATGTCGGTAAATATTGGTTTTGCAATGATTTCTCTATTAAAAAACGTCATTTGTAGTGTTTTTATCAAAGAAGATAGTGAACGTTTTACGCCTTTGCAGAAAAATACGTGGGGTAGTGTTTTATTAAACACCATTTGCCTCAAGCAGTCTGCGCCATCATTTTTACTGGAAATGATTACTTTTCCATCAGCCGGTATTACTAACAAAAAAGCCGCATCTTGATCGTCACCCAACTCACCTCATGACAAGGTTGCGCATATTGGCTTTCGATCTTTGACAACTCCTGGTTAGAGTTTTAATTTCAGCCTGCCTTTGCTGCGGTCAACGCGTCCGCAAACATCGCCTCTTTAAAAGCTGGCTACTATACGACCCGCCTTAAGGTGCGTTACATCAGTCATACTAAATGAAGGTTTGGGGACTTGTTCAGCCATAGCTGCATTCTATCAAAGTACATTAGCTTTTTATAAACGTTACCAAAATTTTATTGGTGCTACATAAAACGTCTTGCTCTTGAAAAATAATATTGTTAAAACGTTTTACGTAAATCGTTTTACGCGGAGGAATCGTCAAACGATATGAGGAGAGGATATGGCAGTTTCAATCAAGGATGTTGCCAAAAAAGCGGGCGTATCGCCAGGCACGGTATCAAATGTTTTTAGTGGCAACCGCGCAGTTAAATCTGCGTTAATTGAGCGTGTACGCAATGCAGCTTTAGAATTGGGCTATCAAACAGATCGCGCTGCTTCGCAGCTTCGTACTAAAAAAGCGCGTATTGTTGCCGCTATCGTGCCAGATCTTGATAATCCATTTTTTACTTCGCTTATTGCTGCTATTGAAAGCCATTTGCGTGACCATGGATTTGATATGATTGTTGCAAGTTCCCATGGTGAAAGCGGAGAAGAGGCAAAGCGCATTGCTGCACTCTTAGCATGGCGCCCTGCAGGGTTAGTGATTATTCCATGTAATGACGAATTTGCTAATAGAGCTTTGTTTGATGAAGCTAAGATACCTTTTGTTGTAGTAGATCGCTTGCCATCCTCATTTGACGGTGATGCAGTTATTATTGATAATTTTGATGCTGGTAGGTTGGCTTGCGAGCATTTATTAAATCTTGGCCACCAAACTTTTGTGGTTGCAGCCTCGACCCTTGCCTTGCAAAATATCCGTGAACGCTGTGCAGGTATTGCTGATGTTTTGCAAAAGGCTGGACTTGCGGCGCCAACCTTAATCGAGGTTGGACTGGATTTTGAAACTGCTTTGATGCGACTTGCCACTTTTATGGCAAGTAAAAAACAGCCAACTGCCTTTATCGCATTAACCAATTTTGCCACCCTTGCCATTTTGGGCTGCGCCAATCAAAACCACTTATCGGTACCCGATGATATTTCGCTGGTAGGTTTTGATGATTATTCATGGATGAATGCCATATCGCCGCCCATTACGGCTATTCGTCAACCGGTAAAGCAAATGGGAGAAGCTATTTGGACGCGCTTATATCGTCATTTACAAGATAATGATGCGCCAAGCTCGCGCGAGCAATTATGCTGTGATTTGGTGATAAGAGCATCAACTGCCAAGCCCAAAGACCTAACACCACAATAAGGCCAAACACCACAATAACGAATGCAAGTTAAAATTTTACCGATCTAATAATGCAAAGGTTGCACAAGTTTAGCGTTTATTCATGGAGGAAACAGGGATGAGAACAGTAAAATTGATAGGCTCGCTAATCGGCATGGCGCTGCTTGCCAGCACATTTTTAGCCAAAGCAAGCACAGAAGATGAATAGGCGCTTGGGTTTTATTGTCAAATATAGCACGGTTTTTTATTTGGTTTTTAAACAATAAATGCGCTGATAGTTAAAAATTTAGGAGGAATAATCACTATGTATATGCAAAAATTAAGACTTGATGGAAAATTTGCCGCAATAACTGGTGGCAGTCGGGGCATTGGTCTTGCAATTGCACATGCTTTGGCCGAAGCTGGCGCGCGCATTGCAATCCTAGATCGCGATGAAGCTGCCCTTGGCGAAGGTAGCGCAGCTCTTAAAGCCTTGGGTTATGCTTGTGAAACCCATCTTGTTGATGTGACAAATTCTGCTGCGGTGCAAAAAATTGCCGATGATATGGCAGCGCGTAATGATGCTGCTGATATTTTGGTAGCGAATGCAGGAATTGGCCGCCCACCAGTTGGTGCTGAAAATATGAGCGATGATGATTGGCTAAGTGTCAATGATGTCAATCTCAATGGCGTATTTTGGTGTAACCGTGCTTTTGGTCGCCATATGCTGGCCAAAGGTAGTGGTGCTATTGTTAATATTGGCTCAATGTCGGGGCTTATTGTTAATCGCCCGCAAGGACAATCCCACTATAATGCCTCCAAGGCAGGTGTTCATCATCTTACCCATTCACTCGCAGCAGAATGGGCAGATCGCGGCGTGCGGGTTAATAGTGTTGCACCAACCTATATTGAGACGCCGCTCATTGCCCATGCTGAAGCAAGTGGTCTTGCCGATCTTTGGCGTAAGGACACACCGATGGGACGCTTTGGACAGGCGCATGAAGTGGCAAGTGTTGTGCATTTTCTTGTATCTGACGCGGCAAGTTTGATGACCGGTGCTGTGGTGCCCGTGGATGGCGGATATACTTGCTGGTAAGATGGCTTTAGCCCAATGCGTGGTTGTGTTTTTAAAGCACCTGCGTTTTTAAAAAAGCATAAATTGTAAGTAAAGACCATTTTACCGCAATAGCTAAAATAGTCTTATTGGATTTTTTTCAATTAGCCCAAATTTTAGGGGCTTTTACCAGACCACTAATAGCAACTTAAAGGGATTAATTATGAAACACGGAATTTATTACTCTTATTGGGAACATGAATGGAGCGCAAAATTTGGGCCTTATGTTGAAAAGGTTGCGCGGCTTGGTTTTGATATTATTGAAGTTGCTGCCCATCACATTAATGATTATAGTGATGCTGAACTTGCCAATATTCTTGCAATCGCTAAGGCTAATAATATTAGCCTTACCGCTGGTATTGGCCCATCGGTCCATAAAAATCTTTCCTCGCCCGATAAAGCGGTGCGTGATGCTGGTAAAGCATTTTTTGAACAAACCCTCACCAATATTGCTAAGCTCGATATTAAGGTTATTGGCGGTGCTTTGCATTCTTATTGGCCGATTGATTATTCAAAGCCAGTTGATAAGGAAGGCGATCGTGCCCGTGGTGTTGAAGGCATAACCTCAATTGCCGATTTTGCCAATAATCTTGGTATTAATTTGTGCATTGAAGTGCTTAACCGCTTTGAAAACCATGTGCTTAATACTGCCGCCGAAGGGGTAGCTTTTGTGCAAGATGTTGGCAAACCAAATGTTAAGGTCATGCTTGATACATTCCATATGAATATTGAAGAAGATAGTTTTGGTGAAGCTATCCGCACAGCTGGTTCATTGCTTGGCCATTTCCATACTGGCGAAAATAATCGGCGTGTACCGGGCAAAGGACAATTGCCTTGGCATGAAATTGGCCTTGCTTTGCGCGATATTAATTATCAAGGCGCCGTCGTGATGGAGCCATTTGTCAAGACCGGCGGCACTATTGGTTCTGATATTAAGGTTTGGCGTGATCTTAGCAATGGCGCAAATGAAGCACAAATGGATGAAGATGCAAAAGAATCCTTGGCATTTTCGCGATTTGTCCTTGGCCGATAATATTTTGCAATGAAATTGGCGGCATTTTAATGCGTGCCTCAATTTCCAAATGCACTAAGGGCGTTGCTTAGGTGCTTATCCTAACAGCGGCGCCCATTTCGCTGCGCGATAGAAAATAGGGGTTTTTATGGATAAAATTACAAAAAATGCTGCAAAAATTGCTGATATTGCGCGCCAAAAGCTAGCAGAAAATAATGGCCAAAGGGTGCTTATTGCTGTTGCTGGTGCACCTGGATCTGGAAAATCTACCCTTAGCGAACACGCTATTGACCTTTTAAACGCTGGCGAAACTGGCTATGCAGCGCTGTTGCCAATGGATGGTTATCATTATGATGATAGTGTTTTGAATAAGATGGGCAGACGCGCTTTTAAAGGTGCGATTGATACATTTGATGCCCATGGCTTACGCCATATGGTGCAACGTTTAAAAGCCAATGAAGATGATACTATTGCCATTCCGGTGTTTGACCGCAGTATCGAAATTGCGCGCGCCGGCGGCAGGCTTATTAGCCAATCAACCAAAATCATTATTTGCGAGGGCAATTATTTACTTGCCCTTCAATCGCCTTGGCAGCGGTTAAAACCACTTTTTGATTATACAATTTTTGTCGAGGTTGAATTAAGCGATTTGCGCCAAAGACTTCAACAAAGATGGCGCAGTTTAGGGGTTGATGAAGAGGAAGTTACCCGTAAGGTTGAAGAAAATGATTTGCCAAACGGGTTGTCAATTATTGCAAATTCGGCAAGGCCAGATCTATATTTAAAAAATTCAGATTGATAAATTGTCGTTTTTAGCGCATTTTAACAAATCAATAGATCATTTATTTTGAATTTGGAGTTTTCTATGACCAGCAAATTGGAACAATTGCGTGCCATGACGACCGTGGTTGCCGATACTGGCGATATTGATGCGGTTATTCGCCTTAAGCCAACTGATTGCACCACCAATCCTACCATTGTTTTAAAAGCATTGGGGACACCAATGTTTAGTGATGCGGTGAGTGAAGCCATTAGCTGGGGCAAGGGACAAAATGGTAGCCGTGAAGCAATTATCAGCGCTATAGCGGATCGCCTTGCAATTTCGGTTGGTGCAGCTTTGGTTAATATCGTACCGGGGCGTGTTTCAACTGAAGTTGATGCCGATCTTTCTTTTGATGCCGAAGCTTCGGTTAAAAAAGCCCATAATATCATTGCCGCTTATAAAGAGCGTGGTATTGAGCGTGAGCGTATTTTGATCAAGCTTGCATCAACTTGGGAAGGTATCCGTGCCGCTGAAATTTTGCAAAAAGAAGGCATTGATTGCAATTTGACCTTGCTCTTTAGCAAAGCACAAGCCATTGCCTGTGCCGATGCTGGCGCTTTCCTTATTTCGCCATTTGTAGGCCGTATCCTTGATTGGTACAAAAAATCAACTGGTCTTGATTACACCGCTGAAACTGATCCGGGTGTCTTATCCGTTCGCTCGATTTACAATTATTACAAGGCTAATGGCATTAAAACCATTGTTATGGGAGCGTCTTTCCGCAATGCTGGTGAAATTGAAGCTCTTGCTGGTTGTGACCGCCTAACCATTAGCCCGGCGCTTTTGGACGAATTGGCCAATGACACTGGTGCATTGCCACGTCAATTATCACCCGAAACAGTTACTGCTGAAGCACCGATCCACATGGATGAAAAAACCTTCCGTTGGATGATGAATGAAGATGTGATGGCAGCTGAAAAATTGTCAGAAGGTATTCGTGGTTTTGCTAAGGATTTAACCGCCCTTCGCACCATGATTGATAAATTATTGACCGCTTAATTGATTAGCTTTTTTTAAATAACCTATTTTTAGGGCACGCCAATTATTTTGTGCGTGCCCTTATTTTTTTAATTGCCTATAATCTTGAGAGCAAAATAGGGCACGGGGCTAGCCCATTTGGTGTCCTATAGGATAAATTCAACCATCAGCTAAAATAAAAGCCGCCGCCTTTTCAGCAATCATCAAGGTTGGTGAATTGGTATTGCCTGACGTTATTCTTGGCATGATAGAAGCATCGGCTATGCGTAAACCATGTATGCCGCGTACCCTCAACTGCGGATCAACAATGCTGTTTTCATCGCTGCCCATGCGGCACGTGCCAACAGGATGAAAAATTGTTGTACCAATGTCGCCAGCAGCTTTGATTAAATCATCTTCACTTAAAAAATTGCCGCCCGGCATAAACTCCACTGGATTATATTTTTGCAAAGGTGCTTGTTTGACAATTTTGCGGGTAATACGTATCGAATCCGCCGCAACAGCTTGGTCGCTGGCGGCGCTTAAATAATTGGGCGAAATAGCAGGCGCTTCTTTATAATCATTATTTTTAATATGAATAGTGCCACGGCTATCAGGGCGTAAATTACAAACACTTGCGGTAAAGGCTGGAAATTTATGTACCGGCTCACCAAATTTGCCAAGGCTTAACGGCTGTACATGATATTGCAAATTGGGCGTGGTAAAACTGTCATGAGAGCGCGTAAAAATACCAAGCTGGCTTGGAGCCATTGCCATTGGGCCAGAGCGTTTTAGCAAATATTCAAGGCCTATCATCATCTTACCCCAAAGGCTTGATGCTTTTTCATTTAAAGTAGCAATATTTTCCACCTTGAAAGCGCAGCGCAATTGCAAATGGTCTTGCAAGTTTTCACCAACCTCCTTGCGCTCGCGGATAAGATCAATATTAGCGGCCTTTAAAACATCACCGCGACCAATACCGGAAAGCTCTAATATTTGCGGCGACCCAACGGCACCCGCACAAAGAATAATTTCGCGGTCTGCAAAAATCGTCTCATCACCTTCTGGGCCATTAATAACCACGCCGCTTGCTCGCAAGCCTGCATCTTCACTGGTTTTTGAAAATTCTAGCCGCTTAACTTGCGCCTTTGTGCGCACGACCAAATTAGGGCGATGGGCGGCAGGCTTTAAAAAGGCTTTGGCGGTATTAAGCCGTACACCATGGTTCTGGTTGACATTAAAATAAGAAATGCCTTCATTATCTCCACGGTTGAAATCATTGATAATAGGAATACCATAGGCATGAGCAGCATCACGAAACGCATCAAGAATATCCCAATGCAAACGCTGTTTTTCAACCCGCCACTCGCCACCTTTGCCGTGAAAATCGTTATCATTGCCAAAGTAATCTTCAGATTTTTTAAAAAATGGCAAGACATCATCCCACGCCCAACCAATGCTACCTAATTGGCGCCAATGATCATAATCTTGCGCTTGGCCGCGCATATAAATCATACCATTAATGGATGAGCAGCCACCAAGCACCTTACCGCGAGGATAGGCTAGGGCGCGGCCATTCAAGCCTTTTTGCGGCTCGGTTGTAAAACACCAATCGGTGCGCGGATTGTTAATGCAATAAAGATAGCCGACGGGAATATGAATCCATATATAATTATCGCGATTGCCTGCTTCCAACAGTAAAACCCGATTATTTGGATTCTCTGATAAGCGATTGGCCAATAAGCAACCAGCAGTACCTGCACCAATAATAATATAATTAAAAGTCTCCGCCATGATGATACCTCCCAATATAATCAAGAAATCACTATAAAGAGGTTTTTATTTTTACCAAATAACTTTTCTGTGGCTGGCGGCAATTTTGTTCTATTTTTATGCATTACAATCATAGCAATATTTTATTTTATTATCAGCTTGATAAGACGTAGATATTTAACGTTAAAAAGGACCCGCCTCCCATAATATATATTTATAAAATATTAGCTCAATGATAAGCACAGAGGCGGCAATTAGTGAGGCGAATGAATGGTTAAAGTCAGTAATGCTTTTTCAATTATTATATTCATAGCAGCTATTTCATTTGCAAGCCCGTCTTTTGGGGCGGAAGCACTTAGCAAGGATTTGTGTCAAAGTTCAGTGATTATTGATGGCATGAAAGTCGAATTATCGCTGACGGCGCCCATTATTGTTGAGAAAAATACCAATAAATTAGTTGAAAGCGAATTTAATAATGAGGAAAAACGGCAGGTTCTACCATCAATACGATTAAGTTTTACGGCTATTGATAAGGATATTCAATGGCAGGAATATTTATATAGTTTTGGTATTTTTTTTAAATATATGGATAGAGAAAATTGGAAGTATTTTTTACCACTATATAGCCTACCCTATGTGGACGAAAGCTTATTAAAAATTAGTATTTTAAAAAAAGATGCAGAAAAAATTAAAATATATCCATTAAACGATGATGATTTTCAGAAGATATTTTTTAAAAATGAGTTTGATTTAATATTTGGGGCTGAGGGAAAGCTAATTGATTTGAGCGACTTGGCACCCAATCCAGAAGTAACCAATATTTATGAAGGTGATAAAAATATTTGGCAGGCACCTTTTGAGATATGTTTAAAAACAAAGTGGCAATATAATTAAGCCTAAATAATGGATAATTAAGCCTATAAAATGAGTGGGCTATGAATTGAAAATTTGCGATGCCTTTGGCTGGTTTGTGGCTTAAATTTCTCCATTTAAGAATTTTATGCTAAAAATTATAGTTAATTTAGTATTAGTTTTCTAATAAAGGTCAGATTTTAAAAATTATAACGCTTCATAGTTTTAGAAAATAATTCTATTTTTACTTAAATTTAGATATGAGATTGTTTTGTAGCACATATAAAACCAATAACTGGCGTGTTGCATAAAACGGGAAAATTTTTATGAATTTATTCAAAGTGGGACTTGGTATTATATTGGCCTTGGGCAGCGGTAGCTTTGCTATGGCTCAAGAGGCGCAAAGCGAACAAAAAATTAAAAAGGGCGGCACTGCCATTTTCCACCTTAATCAAGAGCAAGGGGTTTTAAATCCAGCCTTGCGGGCGTCTACTGGTGTTTATATGATTTCTGGCAAGATCATGGAACCATTGATTGATCGCTCCTATGAAGGTTATGTGCCGGTTTTAGCAACCAAATGGTCGTCATCAGAAGATGGTAAAACCATTACCTTTGATTTGCGCGAAAATGTTCGCTGGCATGATGGGGTTGATTTTACCTGTGATGATGTTGCCTATAGTGCCATGAACCTTTGGAAACCTTTGCTCAATTATTCCTCCACCTTACAAGAAAATTTGGTGTCGGTTGACTGTCCAACTCCGCATAAAGCAGTTTTCAATTATGCAAAGCCAATGCCGCTTGAGCTGTTGGTAGCTGCTATGCCGGATCTTGGCCACCCAGTGCCCAAGCATCTTTATGAAGGCACTGATATTTTAAGAAATAAATATAATGCTGCGCCAATTGGTACCGGTCCATTTAAATTTTCTAAATATGAGCGCGGTCAATATATTATAGCTGAACGCAATGATGATTATTGGCGCGGCAAAAATTATCCCTATCTTGACCGTGTGGTTTGGCGTTTTATCACCGATAAGGCTGCAGCTGCTGCCGCACTTCAATCAGGTGAGTTGATGGAAAGCGGCTTTAACAGCATTTCTATGTCGGATATGGAACGCCTTGGCGCGAGCGGCAAATTTGACATTGGCCCCAAAGGTTTTGAAAATAACATCGCCCACACCACGGTTGAATTTAATTTGCGCAATCCAATCCTTGCCAATTTAAAAGTGCGCCAAGCAATTTATCATGCGTTAGATATTGATTTTGCGATTAAAAATATTATGCGTGGCTATGGTAAGCCGGGGCATGGGCCAATTCCAAGCACGGGTGGCGCAAATTATACCGATGATGTGCCAAGCTATGCCTATGATGTTGAAAAAGCCAAGCAATTGCTTGACGAGGCTGGGTACAAAGCCGATGCCAATGGCATTCGCTTTAAATTGCGTCATCGCCCAGCACCTTGGGGTGAATATACCCAGCTTTGGGCAGAATATTATGCACAAGCGTTAAAAGAGGTGGGCATTGAGGTGGAACTTGTTGCCAATGATGCACCCGGCTTTTTAAATGGCGTTTATCGTGACCATGACTTTGACACGGCAAGCGGCTGGCATTTATTCCGCAATGATCCAGCTGTTTCCACCACTGTTTGGCTGCAATCGGGTATTCCAGCTGGCACGCCTTGGAGCAATCAATATGGCTATAAATCGGAAAAAATGGACAGTCTTATTGAACAAGCGGCAGTTGAGATAGACCCCAAAAAACGCGCTGATCTTTATCATCAAATGCAAAAATTAGAAATGGAAGATTTGCCGGTGATTTTCGCGATAGAGCATCCATTTGTGGCAACCACCAGCAAGGTGATGAAAAACCACCATAATACACCGCGTTGGGATTCATCTAGCAATTATGATTTATGGTTAGATCAATAGATCAGTTTTCTACTCTTTTTAAACGACTATTCTTATCAGCATAAAGGCAGTGGCTTTTGCCCTGCCTTTTCGTTCAATGTACAATATTTTGGTGTTTTCATGCCTGCCATTTTAACCTTTGCGCTGCGCCGCATTTTACAAGCGGTTCCCGTTATACTTCTCATCATGGTGGGTAGTTTCTTGCTTATGCATCTCGCCCCCGGCGATATGGTTGATGCGCTTGTCGGTGATATGGGCGGTGCAGATCCAAAATTTGTTGAAAATTTGCGTATTGAATATGGGTTAGACCAACCCGTCTATGTGCAGCTATGGCTTTATTTGGTTAAATTGGCGCAATTTGATTTTGGCTGGTCTTATGTTTATGAGCAGCCCGTTTTGCAAGTATTGCTGGATCGCTTGGTGCCGACCTTATTATTAATGGTGTCATCGCTTTTTGCCGCTTTTATTTTTGGCATTGCTCTTGGTGCATTGGCCGCGCGTAAAGCCTATTCGGCAACCGATACGGTTATCTCAACGCTTGGATTGGTTTTTTACGCATTGCCAAGCTTTTTCCTTGCGATTTTGATGATTATTGTCTTTTCGTTAAAACTAGGCTGGCTACCATCGGGCGGCTATAAGGATATTATTGCTTTTCATACGGGTTGGCGCAATGCGCTTGATATTGCTATTCATCTTATCTTGCCGGCAACATCGCTTGCCTTAATTTACCTTGCTTTTTATATGCGCTTAATGCGTACCTCAATGCTCGAAGTTATGGATCTTGATTATATCCGCACTGCAAAAGCCAAGGGCGCAAGCGGCGCAAGATTAATGTTTCACCACATTATGCGTAATGCTTTATTGCCGGTTATCACTTTGCTGGGCCTACAATTTTCCACCATTTTAGGTGGCTCGGTAGTAATTGAGCAAATGTTTTCCATTCCAGGGCTGGGGCAACTTGCTTATACATCGGTTATCAAACGCGACATGAATTCTTTGATGGGCATTATATTGCTATGCTCAATTTTGGTGGTGATTGTTAATTTTATCACCGATCTTATTTATGCCCGCCTTGACGCAAGGATTGAACTATCATGAGTGCTGAAACCATTTTGCCGCACATCAAACAACCATCACGCCTTAACGCCTTTTGGCGCCGCTTTGCCCGCAACCGCGCGGCAGTGCTTGGGCTTATTTTGTTTATTATCCTTGTTGGCATGGCGCTATTTGCTGGTTTTATTGCGCCCGGTGACCCGCTGCGACGTGCTGGTGACGCACTTGTTTTTCCATTTATGAATAGCGCAAACCCGCTTGGCACCGACCAGCTTGGCCGCGATATTTTAGCCGGCATTGTTCATGGCGCACGTATATCGCTGTTAATTGGTGTGGTTGCCACTTTAATTTCAATTATTATTGGCGTTATTATTGGTGCTATTGCTGGCTATTTTGGCGGCCTAATTGATGATGTTTTAATGCGCATTACTGAAGCCTTCCAAACCATTCCAAGCTTTATTTTGCTGTTGGCTTTGGTGGCCATTTTTGGCTCGACAATTGAAAATATTATTTTTTGCATTGGCATTGTTTCTTGGACTGCCCCTGCACGCATGGTGCGGGCTGAATATATGTCGCTAAGGCAGCGCGAATTTGTTGAAGCCGCGCGCAATCTTGGTTGCAGCAATTTATCCATTATTTTTAAAGAAATCCTGCCAAGTGCTTTGCCACCCGTTATCGTCTTTGCGTCGGTTATCATGGCAAGTTCGGTGTTGATGGAAGCGGCGCTTGCCTTTCTTGGTTTAAGTGACGCAAATTATGCGAGCTGGGGCAATATGATCGGGCAGGGCAGGGCGGTGCTGCAAAGCCAATGGTATTGCGCGGTTATTCCCGGTATTGCAATTTTTATGACGGTTCTTTCATTTTCCCTTTTGGGTGAAGGCCTTAATGACGCTCTAAATCCTAGGCAGAAAAAATGACCAAGCAACCGATTATTGAAATTAACCATTTGCAAATTACCTTGCCAAAGGGGCAGGAGCGGGTTTTTGCTTTGGCCGATTTATCGCTTAAAATCCATGCCGGTGAAATCACTTGCCTTGTTGGCGAAAGCGGCTCAGGCAAATCCTTGACTGCAAGCGCCATTATGGGGCTATTGCCTTCGCGCACGGTAAAAGTGAGCAATGGCGAAATCCTTTATCACGGTGAAGATTTATTAAAAATGCCAGAAAAATCGCTGCAAGCCTTGAGCGGTAATAAAATGGCGATGATTTTTCAAGAACCGATGACGGCGCTTAATCCGCAAAAAAGCGTTGGCTGGCAAATTGATGAAGTGTTGCGTTTGCACACCAAATTAAACAAAAAAGACCGCTTTCAAAAGGTCATAGATATTTTAACCGAGGTGCATATCCCCGATCCAAAATCGGTGTACTATGCCTATCCGCATCAAATTTCAGGTGGGCAAAGGCAAAGGGTGATGATTGCCATGGCGCTCATTTTAGAGCCAGAATTTATCATTGCCGATGAACCGACAACCGCCCTTGATGTCACCACACAAGCGCAAATTTTGCACCTTATTAAGGAATTGCAAACCAAGCATAAAACCGGCATTTTGTTCATTACCCATGATTTCGGTGTGGTGGCAGAAATTGCCGACACTGTTGCCGTTTTAAAATTGGGTGAATTGGTCGAGCATGGCAGCGCTGATGAGGTGCTAAACCGCCCGCAACATCCTTATGTTAAACAGCTCATTAATGCCGTGCCATCGCTTGTTCCCCCTGAAGAGCGGCAAAACTCAATGGATAGGCCAGTTTTGTTAAATGCCATAGGGCTTAATAAAATCTATAAGGCAAAAGCGGGCTTTTTTTCAAAGGGGCGTAAAGCAGTCCATGCGGTAAAGGATCTATCATTTCAATTGCATCATGGTGAAACCCTTGGCATTGTTGGCGAAAGTGGTTCAGGTAAATCCACCGTATCGCGCTTGATAACGCGGCTATTAGCAAGCGATAGCGGCGAAGTGCATTTTGATGGCCAAGATATTTTAACCGCCAGTGCCAGCCAATTACGGCGCTTGCGCAAAGATATACAGATGGTTTTTCAAGACCCAATGGCATCGCTTAATCCACGCAAAAGGGTGATTGACCTTATTGCCCAAGGGCCAATTATTCATGGCGTGGCAAAACAAAAAGCCCATGAGGAAGCACGCCGCCTTGTTGAATTGGTAGAATTGCCGCAAAGCAGCCTTGAGCGTTTCCCGCATGAATTTTCAGGCGGCCAACGCCAACGCATTGGCATTGCGCGCGCTTTAGCATTAAAGCCAAAAATCATTGTGGCTGATGAACCAGTTTCTGCCCTTGATGTGTCGGTGCAAGAACAGGTTTTAAAGCTGTTAATCCATTTGCGTCAAGAATTGTCGCTATCAATTGTGTTTGTTACCCATGATTTGCGTGTTGCTGCTCAATTATGCGACCGCGTTATTGTTATGCAAAAGGGGCAAATTACCGAGCAAGGTGAAACAGCCACTCTTTATAGCAATCCAAAATCTGATTATACCAAACAATTATTAGCTTCCATTCCGGGTAAAAATTGGCATCCTCCACGTTTTTAGAGCTAAATTAGCCGCTCCCTTGCAGTCTAATCACTGCAAGGGCATCTGATTGTAAAATAACTTTTAATGAGCTGGTTAATGAGCAGGTTTGGCGCTGTAGCGTTTTATTATGTCTTTTGCGGTTGCATTACCTTGGTCTGCCGCCATTTTTATCCATTTCATCGCTTCTTTTGGATTTCTTTCAACGCAAATACCGTCATTATACAAAATGCCAAGGTTTAGTTGGCCTCTCTCATCACCTTGAAGCGCCGCCTCTTTAAACCAATTGGCCGCCTCAGTTACGTTTTTTCAACGCCATCACCGTCAAAATTTATCATGGCAATATGAAATTGGGCGAGCGATAAACCTTGTTCAGCAGCTAATTTCAGCCATCTAAATGCTTCAGCCTTATCTTGTTTTATTCCATAGCCTTCATAATAGGATACACCAAGGCTATATTGCGCTTCTTTATATCCTTGACTAGCCGCCAAACAATACCACCTAACCGCAAGTTCAACATCTTGCGCGACACCTTTACCAACAGAATACATGGTGCCAACCACCAGTTGCGCGCGGACTTCACCTTGTTGTGCCGCTTTATAAAATTCTTCAAAACTACTGTCGCGATTAAGCCTATTTTGGCCATAGCTATGGCTTATTGTTACAAGACTTAAAATTGCTATATAAACGAGCTTTGAAATGTGTTTTTTCATCATCTTACCCTTTTGACCAATTCATTTTGTTTAAACAAAGTAAAAAGGTCAATAGGCTATATATTGAGATAGTAGCTTTGTAGTTTAATATCATAATCTGCTTTATCAATAAGGTAAATTCCGCCTATTTTAAACAATTCTCGTTATAGGCTGAATTTAAAACGATTTAAAAATTTACCTTTTTTATTATGGTGTCCCGATCACGTAATAGTTGATTTTATTCGTCGCATTACCAGCAATTTGGGACAATATGTCGCTTGACAGCTGGGACAGATTCATCAACACTCTTATTTGGAGAGATTGTAATCTGGGAGGATTCCATGACGTCAGCATTTGACAAAATTTATAATGAATGGCAGCAACAGCCTGAGCAATTTTGGGGAGAGGTTTCTAAACTTATTGATTGGTCGAGGCCATTTGACAAAGTCTTTGACAAGGATCAAGGCGTTTATGGCCGTTGGTTTACGGGTGGTAAAACCAATGCTTGTTATAATGCGGTTGATCGCCATGTGGAAAATGGCCGCGGTGAACAAGTCGCTGTTTATTATGATAGTCCGGTAAGCCATGGCAAGCGTGCCATTACCTATCGCGAATTATTGGACGAAGTGCAGGCATTAGCTGCTTTCATGCAAGATCTTGGCATTAAAAAGGGCGACCGCGTTCTGATTTATATGCCGATGATACCGCAGGTTTTCACCTCTGTTATGGCATGTACGCGTATTGGCGCTATCCATTCAATTGTTTTTGGTGGCTTTGCTGCCAAGGAGCTTGCGATCCGTATTGATGATTGCAAGCCAAAACTTATTCTTGCCGCATCTTGCGGTATCGAGCCTAATCGCATCGTGCCTTACCAATCCATGGTTAATCAAGCAATCAGCATGGCTGAGCATCAGGTGGAGCATTGTATTGTTCATGAACGCCCCATCATTCAAGAAAAGCCTGAAGGCTTATTTGAATTAAAAGAAGGTCGCGATTTTGATTTTGCCGTGGTGCTGAAGGAAAATATGGGGCGCAAAGTCGCTTGCGTTGAGGTGGACTCGACTGATCCGCTTTACATTCTTTACACATCTGGCACCACCGGCAAGCCCAAAGGGGTAATGCGCGATGTAGGCGGCTATCTTGTGGCGCTTGCTTGGTCTATGGGGGCAATTTTTAACGTTAAACCGCAAGAGGTGATGTTTACCGCCTCTGATGTTGGTTGGGTGGTCGGCCATTCCTATATTATTTATGCGCCATTATTGATTGGCGCAACTACGGTGCTTTACGAAGGCAAACCCGTTGGTACACCAGATTCCGGTACATTTTGGCGCATCTGCGCTGAATATAATGTGCGCTCGTTCTTTTCTTCGCCAACCGCGCTTCGCTCGATCAAGCGTGAAGATCCCCATGGCGATTTTGCCAAAAATTACCAATTACCCAATTTGCAAGCGATGTTTTTAGCCGGTGAGCGTGCCGATCCTGATACATTAAATTGGGCGCATGAGCTTTTTGACATTCCCATCATTGATAATTGGTGGCAGACCGAGACAGGCTGGCCAATTGCCGCAAATCCTATTGGCGTTGAATTAATGCCGATTAAACTTGGTTCACCAACGCGACCCATGCCCGGCTATGCTATTGATGTGCTTGATGATGATGGACAAAAACTACCGCCCGATAGTTTTGGCAATCTGGCCTTCCGCCTGCCATTGCCACCTGGCTGTTTGCCAACCCTTTGGCAAGCCGAGGAGCAGTTTAAAAAAAGCTATCTTGAGCGCTTTCCCGGCTATTATAACTCGGCAGATGCAGGCTATGTTGATAAGGATGGCTATGTTTTTGTGATGAGCCGCACCGATGATATTATCAATGTTGCGGGCCATCGTTTATCAACGGGCGGCATGGAAGAAGCCATTTCTGGTCATCAAGATGTTGCTGAATGTGCGGTTATCGGCATTAATGACAAGTTGAAAGGCCAAGTCCCATGCGGTTTTATTGTGCTAAAACATGATGTTAATCGTACCAATGATATCATTGAAAAAGAATGTGTTGACCGTATCCGCGACATTATTGGCCCCGTTGCAGCTTTCAAGCTGGTGGTAACTGTGCATAAATTACCCAAAACCCGCTCGGGTAAAATATTGCGTGGCATGATGCGCAAAATTGCCGATGGCGAGGAATGGACAGTGCCAAGCACAATTGAAGACCCATCAACTTTGCAAGAGGTGCAGCAATTACTGATTGAACGCAATATTCGTCAAGTGGCTTGAAACATAAAACATTTTTGATAACTCCTCTTTAGCGGCTATTCACCCAGATAGCCGCTAATGTTCTTTATGATGATAACATGTAATTTTGGTTTTAAAATATTCAGCATTATAGTTGCCAAACACAAATTTAAAATAAGCTACAGTTCCCCAGCCGTTAGGGGAACAATAAAGGGCTTGTTGCTCGTTATATTGGCGAGCTATTAGCAATTACGGCTGTGACCGGGTGGAAAAATCAGTTTTAATTGATGGCACGTTTAACTTTTAAGCAGCTTAATAATTTTATTGGTGATGCATTTGGCGTAGAGTTGAAGTGGCGCAGCTGCAACTTGGTCCTGTTTTTTTTGGTGGAAAAATTGAGTTCAAAACTGATTTTAATCCTCTAGCAGGAAAAAATTAATCCTGTTTGGCGCAACACTATTATGAATTGGCGAGAGCCTAAATAATGTGTACTATTGCAGTAGCTAAAAGCAGATCATCTATTTGGGGGCTGCCCCTTAACATCTATAGGAGCGGTTATTGAAAACGCCGATTTTAAAACTTTTATTTATTGCAATAGCCAGTATGGTTTTCGTCAATTTTGCTCACAGTAAGGACCTTATTGCAGATTTTCGCCAAAAAGCCGAGCAAGGCGATGCAATTGCTCAATTTGAAATGGGGGCAGCCTATGATATCGGCAAAGCCATTGCGCAAGATAAGGTGCAAGCGGTTAAGTGGTATCGCCTTTCAGCCGATCAAGGGTTTTCAAAAGCCCAATTTAATTTAGCGGTTAAATACTTGCTTGGTGATGGCGTTGAAATGAATAAGCTGGAAGCTGTAAAATGGTTTAAAAGAGCAGCAGAACAAGGCGAAGTTCGATCTCAATATAATGTTGCTACCGCCTATTTAACGGGTGAAGGGGAAGTTAAAAATACGCAGGAAGCAATAAAGTGGTTTAAACTTGCCTCAGATCAGGGCTATGTCGATGCGCAATTTGCTTTAGCAAACATATATTTCTTTGGCGAAGGGGTTGATAAGGATAGAGAGCAAGGGATTATGCTATTCAAACTTGCTGCCGAGCAAGGCGATGCTAAATCTCAATATAATCTAGGAATTATCTATTATAATGGAATGGGTGTCACCATGGATAAGGTTGAGGCGGCAAAGTGGTATAGGCGCTCTGCCGATCAAGGATATGCCGATGCGCAATTTAACCTTGGTTGTAATTATATGCATGGCGAAGGGGTGGAAAAAAATATGGATGAAGCTGTTAAATGGTTTCAGCTTGCGGCGGCTCAAGGCCATAGATTTGCCCAAGATACGTTAAAGCAACTGGGTAAATAAGGTATAAATCTAAAGCCATTACGGCGATTAAACCGCTATAGGAGTTGTCATTGAAAACGCACATAATCAAAATTTTATTAATAGCAATGGCAAGTATGTTGCTTGTCAATTATGGTTAGAGCAATGAAACTATCATAGATCTTCATAATAAAGCCGAGCAAGGTGATGTTGATGCATATCGAGCCTTAACGCAATTAGGCGAATAATTTAGCCTTTGATAGGCTAAAACGCAAAAATAATAATGATCTTGGTTTGAATTCACGCAGTTATTATTTTACGCAGCATAAATGGGCTTAGCGCGAAAATCAAAATAAAGCACGCTGCAAATAATCGAGCTTGTTCCAATCACTAGCTAAGCTTGTTCAATTTCAATTAAAGTACCGTCAAAATCCTTAGGGTGGATAAAAAGCACCGGCTTACCATGAGCGCCAATTTTGGGTATTCCATCGCCCAAAATACGAAAATTATTTGCTTTTAACTTATCGCGCATTGCCAATATATCATCAACTTCAAAACAAATATGATGCACGCCGCCGTTAGGATTTTTGGCTAAAAAACCAGCAATGGGAGAATGTTCACCAAGCGGATATAATAGTTCAATCTTACTATTTTTAAAGGTGATGAAAACAACGCTTACGCCATGCTCTGGTAAATCTTCTATGCTTGATACTTCTGCGCCAAGCATTTTATAGCGTTTTGCCGCTTGCTCGAGGTTTGGAACGGCAATTGCCACATGATTAAGGCGGCCAAATTGGCTCATACTAAACTCCCCTTATGCTTTGTGGCAAATTGCGTTTTTATTCTAATCATTACGTAATTTACCTTCCAAAAGATCAAGAATTTTTGCCGCTGCCTCTACCACATTGGTGCCCGGTCCAAACACTGCGGCAACACCATGGGCTTGTAAAAATTCATAATCTTGGCGCGGTACTACACCGCCGCACACTACGATAATATCACTATTTCCCCGTTTTTTGAGTTCTTCTACCAGTTGCGGCAACAAGGTTTTATGACCGGCAGCAAGGGAAGATACACCAATAAGTTGTACTTTTTTGGCAATTGCCATATCGGCTGCTTCATCCGGTGTTTGGAAAAGTGGGCCAGCAATAACTTCAAAACCAATGTCACCAAAGGCGGAGGCAATGATTTTTGCACCGCGATCATGGCCGTCTTGTCCCAGCTTTGCCACCATAATACGCGGTTTTTGGCCAATTTTACTGGCTATTTCGCCCATGCGCCTTTGTAAATGCTGATATTCTGGCTCATTTTTATAGGCTTTACCATAAATATTTTTCACAACTTTTGGCGTTGCAACATGATCGCCAAAAACCTTGCGCATGGCATCCGATATTTCGCCAACACTTGCCCGCGCCCGCGCCGCTTCAACCGCTGCTGCCAATAAATTGCCTTTGCCGCTTTTGGCGATATTTTCCAAGTCGCTAAGGGTTTTTGCAACTTTGGCAGGATCGCGGCTTTTACGCATTTTGGTAAGGCGGGCAATTTGCGATAAGCGCACTTTACTGTTGTCAATTTCCAAAATGTCGAGCGTGTCTTCATTTTCAAGGCGATATTTATTAACGCCAACAATTACCTCATCCCCCTTATCAATAGCTGCTTGCCGCGCAGTTGCCGCTTCCTCAATCAAGCGTTTAGGTAATCCGTCTTTTACCGCCTTGGTCATGCCGCCAAGCGCTTCTACTTCTGCAATCAATGCCCATGCTTTTTGCGCTAATTCATGGGTAAGGCTTTCAACATAATAAGAGCCAGCCAAAGGATCCACCACTTTGGTGACACCCGTTTCATGGTTTAAAATAAGCTGCGTGTTACGAGCAATACGGGCGGAAAACTCGGTTGGCAGTGCAATTGCCTCATCAAAAGAATTGGTATGTAAGGATTGTGTGCCACCAAGCACCGCCGCTAATGCTTCATAAGCGGTACGCACAATATTATTATAAGGGTCTTGTTCTTGCAGCGACACGCCAGAGGTTTGACAATGGGTGCGCAGCATTAAAGATGAAGGTTTTTTGGGCGCAAACTCATGCATAATTCGCGACCATAAAAGCCTTGCTGCCCGCAATTTTGCCGCTTCCATAAAGAAATTCATGCCAATGGCAAAGAAAAACGATAATCGCCCTGCAAATTGGTCAATATCAAGCCCTTTGGCAAGGGCAGCGCGTACATATTCGCGGCCATCTGCTAAGGTGAAAGCGAGTTCCTGCACTAACGTTGCACCAGCTTCTTGCATGTGATAGCCAGAAATTGAAATAGAATTGAATTTTGGCATTTCCTGTGCGGTATATTCAATAATATCGGCAATAATCCGCATCGAGGCTTCGGGGGGATAAATATAGGTGTTGCGGACCATAAATTCTTTTAAAATGTCATTTTGAATGGTGCCAGAAAGCTCGGACCTTGGCACGCCTTGTTCTTCACCTGCCACAATAAAATTTGCCAAAATGGGGATTACCGCGCCATTCATGGTCATAGATACCGACATTTCATGAAGCGGTATACCATCAAAAAGGATTTTCATATCCTCGACACTATCAATGGCAACGCCAGCCTTGCCAACATCGCCAACGACGCGTGGGTGGTCAGAGTCATAACCGCGATGGGTTGCAAGATCAAAGGCAACAGATAGGCCTTTTTGCCCTGCATTTAATGCTTTTTTATAAAAAGCATTGGATTCCTCGGCGGTGGAAAAACCTGCATATTGGCGGATAGTCCATGGCCGCCCTGTATACATGGTTGCCCTAGGGCCACGCAAAAACGGATCAAGCCCCGGCAAACTATCCAATTCGGCAATATCTGCAATATCATCTGCGGTATAAACTGGCTTAATGTCAATGCCTTCTGCTGTGTGCCAGATAAGTTGGTCGGGTGAGCCTTTTAGTTCTTTTTCGGCAAGTTTTGCCCATTCATCAATCTTTGGGTTATTTGGCTTATGGGGCATTTTAACGAAACTCCATAATAATTTGATCAACCGCTAGGCTTTGGCCAATATTGGCGGCAATTTTTGTAACTTGGCTTTTCTTTTCTGCCCGCAGCATATTTTCCATTTTCATTGCTTCAACAATTGCGAGTGGCTGGCCTGCTTCAATCTCATCGCCTTCATTGACCAAAATGGCGGTAATCACCCCCGGCATCGGGCAAAGCAACATTTTTGAGGTGTCAGGCGGTAATTTCACGGGCATTATGCTGGCAAGTGCCGCCACATGGGGCTCGCGTATTCTTGCTAAAACATCAATACCGGCATAGCGCAGCCTTATTGCTGTGCCTTTAATCTCGGTTTTAACTGCGAGGATTAGCCCATCAAGGTTGAAAATACCAAGGCTCATGCCAGGTTGCCAATCACTTTCAACGCTCATGGTTTCACCATCGTCAAAGTGCATCAATATGGTTTTATCGTCTTCTGTTATTTTGAGGTTAAAGGAGTTTTCATCAAGACCATTAAGAGTAACCACCCAATCCTTGCCAATAATGCGGCGGTGATTATCTAAAGTGCCAGAAATCATGGTGGCGCGTTTTTGTAAAATGAGATTGATAAAACCAGCAATTGCAGCAAGGGCGCGCGCTTGCCCAGCATTTGGAGCAACACCATGAAAACCATCAGCAAATTCTTCAGCAATATAAGCGGTGGTTAAGCGGCCTTCTTGAAAGCGCTGTTGCCCCATAACGGCCGACAAAAATGGAATGTTATGGCCAATGCCTTCGACCTCAAAACGGTCAAGCGCTTCACTCATCGCTTTAATAGCAGTTTGCCGATCTTTGCCCCATGTCACTAATTTTGAAATCATTGGATCATAATAGATGGATATTTCGCCACCTTCATAAACGCCCGTATCATTGCGCAATTTTATATCATCCAAACCATCAATATGGCTTGGGAATTGGTAGCGGCTTAAACGCCCAGTTGAGGGTAAAAAATTGCGAAATGGGTCTTCCGCATATAGCCGACATTCCATTGCCCAACCATGCAATTTTACCTCGTCTTGAGTAAGCGGCAAGGGTTGACCATCAGCAATTTTGATCATTAATTCGACAAGATCAAGTCCAGTGATAAATTCAGTGACCGGATGCTCGACTTGTAAGCGCGTATTCATTTCAAGGAAATAAAAATTGCGATTGCCATCAACAATAAATTCCACCGTACCGGCAGAATAATAGCCAACGGCGCGGGCAAGTGCTACGGCTTCTTCGCCCATGGCTTTACGGGTGGCACTATCTAAAAATGGCGATGGCGCTTCTTCAATAACCTTTTGATTGCGCCGTTGAATGGAACATTCGCGCTCGCCAAGGGCAATAATATTGCCATGCTTATCACCAATAATTTGAATTTCAATATGGCGCGGTTCGGTGACAAATTTCTCGATAAAAATGCGGTCATCACCAAAAGATGCTTTTGCCTCGTTTTTAGAGGCTTGAAAGCCTTCACGGGCTTCTTCATCATTCCATGCAATACGCATGCCTTTGCCGCCGCCGCCAGCTGACGCCTTAATCATCACTGGAAAGCCAATTTGACTGGCAATTTTGACCGCTTCATCGCTGTTTTCAATCAAGCCCATGTGACCTGGCACAGTGGAAACACCAGCTTCGCTTGCAAGTTTTTTACTGGTAATTTTGTCGCCCATGGCACGCATGGCATTGGCAGGCGGGCCAATTAAAATAATGCCATTTTCTTGTAAACGCTCGGCAAAAATTGGATTTTCCGACAAAAAACCATAGCCGGGGTGAACAGCATCGGCGCCGCTAATCTTAGCGGCTTCAATGATTTTATCAATGACCAAATAGGATTGCGCTGACGGCGAGGGGCCAATATGAATAGCCTCATCTGCTTCGCGGACATGTAAGGCGTTAGCATCGGCATCAGAATAAACGGCAACAGTGGCAATACCCATTTTGCGTGCGGTGCGAATAACACGGCAAGCAATTTCACCACGATTGGCGATCAGAATTTTTTGTATCATTTGTGCCTCACAATGGTTTTACAAAGGAATGGTGTCATGCTTGCGCTTGCGGCTCTCAACCTTTTTATTGCGCAGCGCTGCAAAAGCTCGCGCAACGCGCTTGCGGGTTGAATGGGGCATAATCACTTCATCAATAAAGCCGCGTTCCGCCGCCACAAAGGGATTGGCAAAACGGCTTTCATATTCTGCGGTGTGGGCTGCAATTTTTTCCTCATTGCCAAGGTCGGAGCGGTAAAGAATTTCCGTTGCGCCCTTGGCACCCATTACTGCAATTTCTGCCGTTGGCCATGCATAATTAACGTCTGCGCCAATATGTTTGGATGCCATCACATCATAAGCACCACCATAGGCTTTACGGGTAATGACTGTCACCATGGGCACACTTGCTTGCGAATAGGCAAAAAGCAATTTTGCACCATGAATAATAACGCCATTATATTCCTGCGCAGTTCCTGGCAAAAAGCCCGGTACATCAACAAGGGTTAAAATAGGAATATTAAAAGCATCGCAAAAGCGCACAAAACGCGCGCCTTTTCGCGCCGTATCAATATCAAGACAGCCGGCAAGCACCATGGGTTGATTGGCGACAACGCCAATACTGCGCCCCTCCATGCGAATAAAGCCCGTGATGAGGTTTTTGGCAAAATCTGCCTTCACTTCAAAAAAACTACCCTCATCAGCAATGGTATGGATAAGCTCTTTCATATCATATGGCTTGGTGGAAGAATCTGGAATAAGCGTATCAAGCTTCATATCAAGGCGTTGCGGATCATCATAAAATGGCCGCACAGGTGGCTTTTCTTGACTATTTAAAGGCAAATAATCAAAAAGCAGGCGGATATTTTCAAGGGCTTCAATATCATTTTCAAAAGCCCCATCGGCAACGGATGATTTTTGCGTATGGGTGGTGGCGCCGCCAAGTTCTTCGGCGCTGACAATTTCATTGGTAACGATTTTAACCACATCAGGGCCGGTCACAAACATATAGGACGAGTCCCGCACCATGAAGATGAAATCAGTCATTGCCGGTGAATAGACCGCGCCGCCAGCACAAGGCCCCATAATTACCGAGATTTGCGGCACAACGCCAGAGGCTTCAACATTGCGGCGAAATACTTCCGCATAACCTGCAAGAGACGCGACACCTTCTTGAATACGCGCCCCGCCTGAATCATTAAGACCAATGACGGGCGCACCATTGCGTGCCGCCATATCCATTATTTTGCATATTTTTTGTGCATGGGTTTCAGATAGTGATCCGCCTAAAACAGTAAAATCTTGTGAAAAAACATAAACTTGCCGACCATTAATGGTGCCCCAACCGGTTACAACGCCGTCACCTGCATATTTTTGCTGTTCCATGCTAAAATCTGTACAGCGATGGCTAACAAACATGTCATATTCTTCAAAAGAATTGGCATCAAGCAAAACGTCAAGCCGCTCACGGGCGGTTAATTTACCCTTTTCATGCTGTGCCTTGATGCGCCGCTCTCCACCGCCTTGGCGCGCATTTTCACGCCGCTCTTCCAATTGTTGCAAGATTGCCCGCATTATAACTCCCATCCCGTTAATATTTTTAAGTCAAAATAATTAGTCGGCTTAATAATATGATTGCCTTATACACTGTCTCAGGCTTCAGCCTAAACTTCTTTAAATGTCCCAACTATTCAAGTTAAGTTTTCAAGCGCTAAAATTACGTTGAGTAATTCAGCTAATAATTAAACAATGATTACAGCGGTTTATGGTGTAAAGATAAATTCAAAAAGGGTGGTATGCCTATTATTAATGACGATGCTTCTTCGTGTAACAATGCGCTATTGGTTATTTCTCCTTAAACCAATAGCGCTCGTTAACTCACCATAAGCATACCAACCCCTGTGCCTCCCCGGCCAAACGTAATCTTTTAAAATGGCAAATCTGGCAGAGATTTGTTTGCACTCAGACCCTCAACCATATTCGCTTAAGAATCAAAGTAACAGATTTTTGTAAATAATAAAGCTTGATTGTGTGCAAATGCATAAGTTATAAAAATGCAAATTGTAAATTGCAAAATTGTGAAAATCATGGCTATTGGTAAATTATACATTGGGCGCAAAGTGCGTAAATTGCGTGAAGAGCATCAAAATACCCAGATGCAATTTGCCGAGCGCATTGGCATATCAACCTCTTATCTCAACCAGATAGAGAATAATCAAAGACCCGTTTCTGCGGCTGTGCTACTATCGCTTGCTGAAAAATTTCACATTGATATAGCAAGCCTTTCATCTGGTGAAGACGACCGTTTGCTTTCAGCGTTAAGTGAAACACTAAGCGACCCACTTTTTGAAAGTAACCGTGCGAGCCTCCAAGAGTTGCGGCTTATTGCACAAAATGCCCCCAGTCTTGCCCGTGCTTTGATTTCGTGTCATCAAGCTTATCGGCTGGCTTCAGAACAATTGGCAAGCAGTGATGATCGCTTGCAAACCAGTGGGCTTAGCGAAGTTTCGCCCTATGAAGAAGTGCGGGATTTTTTTCATTTTGTCGATAATTATATTGATAGCCTTGATAAGGCAGCTGAAAATCTAGCCACTTCTATTGGTATTGGCGAAAATGATAATCATGCCGCTTTAATCCGCATTTTGGAAGAAAAATATCAAATATTGGTTCGTTGGGGTAGCCTTGACGACACCACCGTGCGTCGTTTTGATGCCATGAGCAAAACTTTAACTCTTAACCCTTATGCGCCAGTGCAAACCCGCATTTTTCAACTTGCTGTACAATTAGCGCAATTTGAAACCAATGACCTTTGTGAAGAAATTATCAATCAAGCCAATTTTAAATCGCGTGAAGCTGAGGAAATTTGCCGTATTGGGCTGCACAATTATTTTGCAGGTGCTTTGGTGTTGCCTTATATGCCATTTTTGCGCACAGCTGAACTATTACGTCATGATATTGAATTATTAGCTGCACGTTTTGGTGTCTCGTTAGAGCAGGTTTGTCACCGTTTATCGACTTTGCAACGCCCCGGCTCAAAAGGTGTACCAATATTTTTTGCCCGTGTTGATCGCGCCGGCAATATTACAAAACGCCATAGTGCGGCAAAATTGCAATTTGCCCGTTTTGGCTCGGCCTGTCCGGTATGGAATGCTCACCAAGCTTTTGAAACGCCGGGCAGCATTATTCGCCAATTGGCTGAAACGCCAGACGGCGTGCGCTATCTTTGCCTTGCAGTGCAAGTGGTTAAGGGTAATGGCGGTTATCGCAGTACACACCCCCATTATGCCTTGGCTTTTGGTTGCGAAATTTCCAATGCTAAAAGCTTTGTCTATTGTGATGACTTGGATCTTGGCAATGGCGCAGCCTATGAAGCTATTGGTATTTCTTGCCGCATTTGTGCGCGCACAAAATGCGCCAACCGCGCCGTACCACCTTTAAAGCATCGTTTAAACATTAATCATGATTTGCGTGATGTTTTACCCTATACGTTGGAGCAAATTGGATAAAATTTTGCCATAAAATCAACCCTGCGGCAATAATACGCAAGCAATGTCATAAACAAGTGAATGGCTTGTGCTATGCTTGGAGTAGGGTGAAACCCTTAAAATTCGGTGTGGCCGATAAGGCATATTTGGAGAGGCGATAAACATGGCTAAAATGAAAGCAGCAATTTTTGTTGAAAAGAACCGTATTGTTCTTGATGAAAAGCCAATTCCAGATATTGGCCCGCAAGATGCGCTTATTCGCATCACCACAACAACCATTTGCGGTACTGATATTCATATTCTTAAAGGGGAATACCCCGTAGCAAAAGGCCTAACCATCGGCCATGAGCCGGTTGGTATTATTGAAAAGCTCGGCAGCGAGGTCAAAGGTTTTAAAGAAGGGCAGCGCGTTATTGCAGGCGCTATCACGCCAAGTGGTATATCCAATGCCTGTATGTGTGGTTGTAGTTCGCAAGATGGCCCTGGCACAAAGCATGGCTTTCAAGCGATGGGTGGCTGGAAATTTGGCAATACGATTGATGGCGCACAAGCTGAATTTTTGCGGGTAAATAATGCAGCTGCTAATTTATGCGCTATTCCCGACAAGCTAAGCGATGAACAAGTGTTGATGTGCCCTGATATTATGTCAACAGGCTTTTCTGGGGCTGAGCGCGGCGGCGTTAAAATTGGCGATATGGTGGTGGTTTGGGCACTTGGCCCAATTGGGCTTTGTGCTGTGGCTGGCGCTAAACTTTGCGGTGCGACGACCATCATCGGCGTTGATACGGTACCAACCCGCATGGCAATGGCCAAACAACTAGGCGCAACCCATGTGGTGGATTTTAAAGCGTGTAATGCGGTGGAAGAAATTATGCGCATTACCGATGGGCGCGGTGTTGATGTGTCGATTGAAGCTTTAGGCTTGCAATCAACCTTTGAATCTTGCCTTAATGTTTTGCGCCCTGGTGGTAAATTGTCAAGCCTTGGCGTTTACTCGGATGATTTAAAGATTCCGCTTGCTGGCTACCGAGCAGGCTTGGGTGATATTGATATTGTTAGTGGTCTTTGCCCCGGCGGCAAGGAACGGATGCGGCGCTTGATGAGTGTGCTTGAAAATGGCGAAATTGACTTAAAGCCATTGGTAACCCATAGCTATAGCCTTGATGATATTGAAAAAGCCTATGAGCTTTTTGCTCATCAAGCTGATGGCGTGATGAAAATCGCGATTAAAACCGCCGCTTAAGGTCATAAAAAAATGAAAAAAGAGCATTTTCGCTTCATGGCGAAGATGCTCTTTTTTGTATATTTTAATGCTGTTAGCTTCACAGTGTCGCAAAACTACTCTATGGTCAAAACGCTTGCGTTTTAACCATGCCGAGAATTAAACAATTTAAAAATACAAGGATTTATCTTATGGGTTCAGCTTCAAATGACGCCAATATAGCAGCTCTTCGCAGTGAGGCCGAAAACGGCGATGCAAGTGCACAAAATAATTTGGCGGTCATTTATGATGAAGGTCATGGTGTGGCGCAAGATAAGAAAGAAGCGCTTAAATGGTTTCAACTTGCAGCCGCTCAAGGCGAGATGAATGCTCAGTTAAATCTTGCTAAAATGTTTTTTGAAGGCGAAGGCGTTGAGCAGGACCTTAAGCAAGCCGTAAAATGGCTACATCTTGCTGCCGAACAAGATCTTGCTGAAGCGCAATTTGTACTTGGTTGTTTTTATGATACCGGCCAAGGCGTTGTGCAAGATAAGCAAGAGGCGGTTAAATGGCTTACACGTGCTGGTGAGCAAGGTAATGCCGAAGCCCAATGCAATTTGGGCGTTATGTATGCTGATGGCGATGGCGTTGCCCAAGATAATAGTGAAGCTGAAAAATGGTATAGTCTTGCTGCCGAGCAAGGTGATGTTGTTGCGCAATTTAATTTGGCCGAGCTTTATCATAGCGGCTCAATTGCGGCAAAAGATAGCCAAGATGCCTTAAGACTATACCAGCTTGCGGCAGAACAAGGTTATGAATTTGCCCAATATAATTTAGCCTATATTTATGAAAATGGTTTAGGCATTGACGAGGATATGCAAGAGGCTGAAAAATGGTACCGTTTGGCAGCAGAGGCTGGAAATTCTGCTGCCCAAATAGCCATTGCGAAACTCTATCTTGAAGGCGAAATTGTTGAACAAGATTTTACGCAAGCTGCTAAATGGGCGCGTCTTGCCGCAGAGCAAGGCGATGAAGATGGCCAATTTGTTTTAGCCTGCCTTTATGATAATGGTGACGGTGTTGAAGAAGATAAGGCGCAAGCGGCTAAATGGTATACATTGGCGGCTGAGCAAGGACATCCTGTTGCCCAATTTAATTTAGGCTATATGTATAGCGAGGGTGAAGGCTTGCCCCAAGATAAGAATGAAGCTGTTAAATGGTATAGCTTAGCAGCAAAGCAGGGCGATGGCGATGCCCAGTTTAATCTTGGCGAATTATATCAAAATGGTGATGGTGTAGTGCAAGATAAGATTGAAGCGGCTAAATGGTACCGCTTAGCGGCAGAACAAGGCGACAGCGAGGCTGAAAAAGCATTAAAAGCTCTTTGATAATGACACTATGCGGGGGTGCATAGTGATATCTTATGACAGGCGAAATGTTAAAATGCGGGGAATTATCAATGAGTTCGCTTTCAAATGACACAAATATAACTGCTTTACGCAACTTAGCTGAAAATGGCGATGCAAAAGCACAATATCAGCTTGCTTATATTTTTTATAGCGGACAGGGGGCCACGGTTGATCTTGAACAGGCGATCAAATGGTTACATCTTGCGGCTGATAATGGTTATGTCCTTGCTCAATATAATCTGGCTTCATTGTATCAAACGGGTGATCTTGTCAGGCAAAGTTATGTTGACGCGGCACGTTTATATCAGCTTGCAAGTGACCAAGATTACGCTGATGCCCAATTTGAATTAGCTTTGCTTTATGAAAACGGCCTGGGCGTTGCTGTCGATAAGGCCGAGGCTGCTAGGCTTTATAAATTGGTGGCTGCAAAAAATTATCCCAATGCACAACTCTATCTTGCAAGGCTTTATTTGAATGGTGAAGGCGTTACCTATAATGAAAAAGAGGCATTAAGATTGGTTCGCCTTGCCGCAGAGCAAGGTTTTGCCGAGGCAGAATTTGTGCTGGGCTGCCTTTATGAAGAGGGGGTTGGCTTAGAGCAAGATAGTGTGCAAGCAGCATTTTGGCTTTTACGCGCCGCAAAACAAGGGGAAGCTGCCGCCCAGTCCTATTTGGTGAAACTTTATGCCTCCGGTATTGGCGTTGAATATAATTTACAAGAAGCGCTGAAATGGTGCCGCTTAGCCGCAGATCAAGGCAATATGGAAGCGCAATTTAGTCTTGGTTGTTTTTATGATTTAGGCAATGGCGTTAATGAAGATAAGCAAGAAGCCTTGAAATGGTTTCGCTTAGCTGGTGAACAAGGCCATGATGAAGCCCAGCATAATGTTGCTTATATGTATGATTATGGCGAAGGTGTTGCAGAAAACAAAATGGAAGCTGCCAAATGGTATCGCCTTTCTGCAGAGCAAGGCAATGTGCGCGCTCAAGCTAATTTGGGCTATTTATATGGCGTTGGTGATGGCATTGCAAAAAACATTATTGAGGCGGAAAAATGGTATCGCTTGGCGGCAGAGCAAGGTGAGCCTACATCACAATATAATCTAGGTGAACTATATCACATTGGCGAAGCTGTTGGCAAAAATCTGGTCGAAGCCGAAAAATGGTACCGCCTATCAGCCGCCCAAGGCTATAGCGACGCCATAGACGCTTTAAAAACTCTTTAGGCGATTGTTTTAGGCAGCACAGCTAACAATAGTTATTTTGTTATAGTCTCATTGTATCGACAGCCTTATGGAAGGCACAATGATTGACGCCATTACAGATGAATAATGGGAGCGTTTAACACGATTTACTTTTATAGATGTATTGAACAGCGTGAATGTAACACCAATAAATGGCGCTTTATCAATGTGCAGATTTGATCAACGTCGAGATTTGTCTCGCGCATGCAAGCAATATAAATTAAATGCACGCGCGTGAAGCTTATGGTGTTTGCCTTTGATAAGTATATTTATAAGCCAAATATTATTGTTAAAAAACTCTTTTTAGAATTTAAGCAATGCAGAAAACTTGCCAGCCAATATAGAAATATTTGCAAAACTGGCTTGGTTACGTACAAATTGCCATGATCTACATTAAGCCAAAATAATAGCATGAGACATTTTTTAACTTGGGATCTGCCAATTTTTGCAAGGTCTATTTGCTCGCAAGACTTAAAAACCTTAGTCTTAAAATTAGCAGATCTTTTTGCATATTTACATTGGTATCACTAATTTACTTTAATACGATAATGGAAATTACGAACATCTGCGCGTGAAATGCGCCATTCAATCGGGCAATTTTTAGCGTTTTTGGCCTGTCTATGAATAAAAATAGACAGGGCATCCTTTTCTATACCAAGATCGTTCGCATCTTCATCGCTGGCTTTATCAACGGTTATTTCTTCTTCGATAAAACAAACAAGTTGATGACAATATTCATCATATGCCGGATAAAGTAATGGGCCAATATCGGCAAGCGGAATATCAAAAAGGGGATGAAACAATTCAAAAGAAAGGAATATATCTTCTAAAAGTTTTGTTTGGCCATCCCAAGATCGATGACGCACAAGATGAATAATATCTGCATCAAGTTTAATATCAAGCGCCGCTGCAATTTGCGCATCGGCCTTTGCCTTACATCGCTTAATTATGCGACTCTCAGGTATGATATTGCTACCATCAGTCAATCGGTGCTGAAAAAATCTAATCATTAAATTATCAAAATTGGGACGCCGTATAAATGTTCCTGCGCCTTGGCGGCGTTCAACTAAACCGTCTTCGGCCAATTGATCAATTGCTTTTCTTGCCGTTCCAGGCGCTACTCCATAAATTTTAGCTAAATCCATTTCTGCTGGCAATGGCGCCCCAGATCTAAAGGTGCCATCCGCTATTTGATGAAGCAGTGTTTCATGTAATCTTCGATAAAGCGGCAAATGGGCGCTGCCAAGTAGAGTATGCTGCCCCTCTACTTTAGCTTGCTTCTCTTCATAGCGTTCATTTATCCACGTCATATGTATTAATCCAGTTATTTCAATTTTATTTTTCTTTTAAATCAACTTTTGCGATTGCTTTGCCGCTAACGACAATAACCAATTAACGATAAAATAAATAATAGCAACGAGAGTATAAACGGAAAGTGAATAATTATCGCCAAGAAATTCTACGGCGGTACGCGCATCGCGTAGAAACTCTGTGTAGCCAATAATAAATCCAAAGCTAGTTTCTTTCAGCAAAACAATAAGTTGCGCGATGAGCGAGGGTGCCATGCGTCTTATTGCTTGTGGTAGCAATATAACCCTAAATGTTTCATTGCGCGAAAGCCCAATCGCATAAGCTGCCTCTGCTTGTCCTTTTGGCAGAGATAAAATACCGGCGCGAAAAATTTCTGCGATTACAACACTATTAAATAGCGATAAGCCGATGACAAGCGACCAAAATGTCGAAATATCCAAGCCAAGAGCTGGCCCACCAAGAAAAATGAAAAAGATAAGTAATAAAAGCGGAATACCGCGAAAAAACTCTATCCATAGTCTAACACAGGATCGCACTAGTTTTGACTGCGACATGAACAAAAACGCAATAAGTGCTCCGCCGCTTAAGGAAAAGAACATTGCGGTTAATGCCGCCGTAAATGTTGAAACAAGGCCATGGAAAAGTAATGTAATAAACTCTCCATCCAATAGGGTTAACCATAAAACTGGCTCAAAATAGCCTTTTTCAAAAAGTGAGGTAAAAGCTACACCAAGCAATAATGCAAAAACAACCCATGTGACTAAGCTAATGCGTTTTGAAACTTTTCTGGCATTTGGACCTTGGCGGTCATAAAGAACAATACTCATTGTCTGAATGCTCCTTTCTTTTCAATTAAAGATGAAAGCAATCCCAATGGAATTGTGATACATAAATAAATTGCTGCGGTTGCAAAAAGAATGAATAATACTGCATGGCTTTGCTCATTAGCGACCCGTTCCATTGCTGCTAATAGTTCTGCAACGCCAAAAGCTGATGCGATTGCAGTATTTTTGATTAAGGCAATGGTGACATTAACGATTGGAGGAATTGCGCTACGTATCGCTTGCGGTAAAATAACAAATCGCAAACAATCCGTAAAAGAAAGACCGATGGCGCGGGCAGCTTCGGCTTGGCCTATGGGGACAGAATTAACACCTGAGCGAATAGCTTCACAGTAAAACGGCCCATAATAAGTAACGAGTGCAATAATTGCGAAGGTAAAATAGGAAAATCGCAAGCCAAGTTGCGGAAGAACGAAAGCTGCAAAAAAGAACAAAACTGTTAATGGAACATTGCGGACAAGGCCAACATAGGCGCTACTTAATGTACGCCATCCATCAATGGGGGATATACGCATGGTTGCCAGAATTAATCCAAGCGGCAATGCACAGCAAATGGCTATTACCGCAAGAGCAAGCGTCATACCAAGCCCGCTGGCGAAAACATGAAAATTATCTAGAAACGCACTCATTACATCTCCCAATCGAAAGATTTTTTTCTGCTAGGATATAGGTCATGACCTAAAGTGAAGAATTAAGAGTTATTCACAAGGGTCAAGGGGCGGCAATTTGCCATCGCCTGGAACATAGTCTTGTAGAAATTTGTCATAAAGTTCTTTATAGGTTCCGTCCTTGTCAGCGTCTATCAAAACAGTTTGCACAAATTGGCAAAAATCTTTTTCATCTTTGCGTATTCCAACACCCCATGGCTCGCGGGTAAACATATTGCCAACGATCTCAATTTTATTTGGCTCACGGCTAACAAGTCCAGCAAGAATAAAATTAGTTGTAGCGACTGCATCAACCGAGCCATTTTTAAGTGCCCCTACACATTTTGAAATCACATCAAAAGGAACAATTTGCGCGTCAGGGTAATTATTAACAATGGCAGACTGGCCTTCGCTACCATTCATAACACATACTTTTTTGCCGGCGAGGTCGTGAGGACCTTTGATATTTTTAGGATTGCCTTTTTGCACGATTAGATCTTGTCCGCCAATAACATAGGGGCCGGCAAAATCTAATACCTTTTTGCGTTTGTCATTCATTGCATAAGTTGCAACAACATAATCAACCTTTTTTTGCTGCAAAAAAGGCTCGCGATTTGCGGAAGATGTTTCAACAAAAATAATATTACTTTCCTCAATGCCAAGCTTTTTAGCAATGAGTTTGGCTATTTCAATATCAAATCCAACTGGCTTACCGCTTAGATTACGTAGGCCAAATAGTGGTTGGTCAAATTTTACTCCAATATGGAGTTGACCTTTTTCTTGTAATTTTGCCATGGTTGAGTTAGCTGGAAAATCTTGCGCGCCCGCCGCAGATACACCTAAAAGCCACGCAAAAGCCGACAAAGTTGATAATATTTTTTTCATAATTCCTCCCTTAATGTTGTAAAATTTTGCTTAAAAAATCTTGTGCGCGTTCTGATTGAGGTGCATGGAAAAAGGCCTCAGGCGTGTTTTGCTCAATAATTTTACCCTTATCCATAAACACAACACTATTTGCTGCCGAGCGTGCAAAACCCATTTCATGGGTGACAACAAGCATTGTCATACCGCTATTAGCAAGTTTGAGCATTACATCCAAAACACCACTGACCATTTCAGGATCTAATGCCGATGTTGGCTCATCAAACAGCATAATATCTGGATTCATGGCTAAAGCCCGTGCTATAGCAACGCGCTGTTGTTGACCGCCCGATAATTCTGCGGGCATTTTATTTGCTTGTGCGCTAACGCCAACTTGATCTAGCAAATCAAGTGCCAGTTCCTCTGCCGCCTTTTTTGTCAGCTTTTTAACCCGAATAGGGCCAAGGGTAACATTGTCAAGAATTGTGCGGTGGGAAAATAAATTAAATGATTGAAAAACCATACCGACTTTAGAACGTAGCTTGGTAAGCTCTTTGCCCTCTTCAGGTAGTTTTTGCCCATCAATGAGAATAGTGCCTTCATTGATCGTTTCCAAACGATTTACGGTGCGACATAAAGTCGATTTTCCAGAACCTGATGGACCAATAATCACATAAACTTGGCCTTTAGGCACTTTCAAATAAACATCATCTAAGGCCTTAAACCGTTCATAATATTTACTCACGCCACTAATATCAATCGCCGCCAATTCGCCAACAGATTTTGGCCCGAGTATTCCTCCTATCGTCATCTTAAATGTATCCCATGTAATTGGATTATTGCTTTTTAAGTATTACAGATATATAGTCTTATATAAGAATAAAAGAATTGCAAGAGGTTTTTTGATAATGAACAGTTCCAAAGCATCGGTATTGTCGATAAAAGGTGGAATAGATACGCATGTTCATGTCTTTAGAAATGATTTGGCGATGAGCGCGAATCGCCGTTATGAGCCCGTTTATAACGCGCTTGCAGATGACCTTGAAGAAGTACAAAAACCTTTCCAGATTGCGCGTACGTTTCTTGTTCAACCAAGCTTTTTAGGCTTCGACAATCGTTATATTATTGAGGTGATTGCTCAAAATCCCGCAAAATATGCTGGAATTGCTGTGGTTCCATTTGATGTTGATGATAGTCAATTACAAAATCTAAAATTAAAAGGCATAGTTGGCGTTCGTTTGAACCTTATTGGCGTTAAAAATCTTCCAGATTGCTACCAATTACAAAGCTTTGCAGAAAAATTAGCCAAATATAATTTTGTGCTTGAAATTCAGGCGCAAGATCAACAATGGCAGGCTTTGGCCGTATCGCTTGCAAATATGGAATGTAAAGTGCTTATTGATCATTTTGGCCGTATTAATATGGCGAGATATGCAGCTAGTCTTGATGCGCTTATGGACTGCGCCCAAAAAAATAATAATTTATGGTTTAAATTTTCAGCACCTTATCGTTCCAATTTTGTATCGACATTTTTAATTGCTCAGCAGATTTTTAAAGCACAATTTCAACAGCGCATTGTTTGGGGTAGTGATTGGCCATGGACACAATTTGAAAGCCAGTTTTGTTATGAAGACACATTAACTTGGCTCGCACAATTGGTAAATGATGAGCAGCTCTTAAAGCAAATATTAACAACCAACCCAAAAAAACTTTATGATATTTCTAATTCGTTCTCATAGAGTGCTTTAACCGCGCCTTAATAGATAAAGATGATGATCTGCAATATTATATGATATTGGTTGAAATACGCTAAATTATCGATAAATGAAGTATACAACCAATAGGATTGGCAATTTCGGTAGGCTAGATTTTTTGCGCATAGGTGGCTAAAATCATTCGCTCGGCCTGCAATAAATATTGTTCAAGCTCGCTAGCTGCTAGCCGATAATCGCCATTTTCTACTAAGGTGAGTATTTTTTGATTTAAAGAAATATAGGGCGCATGTAAAAATTGCGGATCATCAAGCAAGCCAAAAATGAGCCTTAGCTCCACCATTATTTTTTCAAATTGTTGGCTTAATCGCTTGCTTCCCGCAAGGCTCACAATTGCGCTATGAAATTCAATATCAGCCGTTCCTGCCTCTAGCCATTTATTTTCAAGCCGGAATTTTTCGGCCCTTTCAACCGCTTGGCGCATTACCACAATAGCATTATGCAAAGGGTGTGCCTGTAAAATTGCCCCACATTCGATAATTCGCCTAACAGTATAAACATCAATAATGGCGGCAAGGTCAGGAATAATTACAAATACACCCCTATTGACCTCGTGGCGCAAAAGACCATCTTTAGCAAGGTTACGAAAAGCTTCACGCAAAGTATTACGGGAAATATTAAATTCTTGGCAAAGATGGCTTTCGGATAAATGGGCACCGGGTTTAAAAAGTCCTTTTAAAATACTATCGCGAATAAAAGCACTAATATTATCAGCAAGGGATCCATCATCTTTTTTGGCGCGTTCGGCAAGGGCCTTTAAGTTAGTTTTGTCCATGATGCATTTCCCCCGTCTTGTTTCAATTCATATAAACTGATCACGATTCACGTTAAATATGAATTCTCAAAAAGGCAAAGCAGTTTTTATAGCAAAAGAAAATAGGCTTTGTGCATAAAATTCGGCTGTTACACAATTGTGTTGCAATTATGAATAATTAAAGGCAATATGTTGAACAATCTTTGAAATATTGTTGCGCGAAACGCAATAAACTAAACCATATGCAATGGGAGTTTAATATGGCTCAGGATTCTGCACCGGAAAAAATTGAAACATTAAAAAGTAAAGCGGTACGCCATAGCACGCGCGGTTCACTGCTTGCGGCTATTTTTATGATGGCAACTTCGGCCATTGGCCCGGGTTTTATTACACAAACTGCTACATTTACTGAACAAATGGGTGCGGCCTTTGCCTTTGCTATTTTAGCCTCCATTTTGGTTGATTTTGTTGTTCAGCTTAATGTTTGGCGAATTGTTGCCCTAACACGCAAGCGTGCTTCTGATATTGCCAATCTTGCATTGCCGGGCAGTGGTTATGTATTGGCGGCCTTGGTCATTTTTGGCGGTTTGGTATTTAATATTGGTAATATTGCTGGTGCTGGCCTTGGCATGAATGCCATGCTTGGTCTTGACCCTAAAATAGGCGGTGCAATTAGTGCTATTTTGGCGATTTTGTTGTTTAGTACAAAAAAATTAGGCACCACCGTTGATCGGGTGATGATTTTATTTGGGCTGTTGATGATTGCCATGACAATTTATATGGCCTTTTCTTCACATCCACCTGTAGGTGAAGCGTTAAAACAAACGGTTTGGCCAAGTCACATTAATTTTGCCACTATCACCACCATCATTGGTGGTACGGTTGGTGGTTATATTACCTATGCAGGTGCACATCGCTTGCTTGACCGTGGCACAGTTGGCAAAGAAAATTTGCCTGCCATTACCAAAGGCGCATTAAGCGGCATTTTTATCACTGGTGTTATGCGCTATATTTTGTTTTTGGGTATTTTGGGTGTTGTTACGGCAGGTGGTGTTTTAACGTCAGTAGGTACTATTGACAATCCAGCAGGACGCGCTTTTCAAATAGCACTTGGTGAAATTGGCTTGCGCCTTTTTGGCCTTATTTTTTGGGCGGCTGCCATTACAAGTATTATTGGTGCAGCCTACACATCTGTGACCTTTATGAGTGCTTTTTATAAGGATCTTGATAAAAATGGCCAAGGCCCTGCAACCATTATCTTTATTGTGATTGGTCTTATTGCTTACGAATTATTAGGTACCACACCTGCCGCTTTATTGGTTTTTGCTGGTGGCTTTAATGGTCTTATTTTACCAATTGGTTTAACCATATTTATTTATGTTGGCTTTTTCCGCTCTGACCTAATGGAAGGCTATAAATATTCGCGTCCATTTTTGATTATCAGCGCACTAACTTGTTTGCTAACGTGGTACATGGGTGCACTTGCTTTCTCAAAAATTTTCGAACTCTTGTTAAGCTAAGGGGAAAAAATGCATTATATCGATTTGAATAGTGATCTTGGTGAAAGCTTTGGCGCATGGAAAATGGGCGATGACGCCGCCATGCTGCAAATTGTAACCAGTGCCAATATTGCCTGCGGTTTTCATGCTGGTGATCCTGTTGGCATTTTGAAAACTATAGAAGCAGCCGTTAGAAATAATGTCACCATTGGCGCCCATATTGGTTATCGCGATTTGGTTGGTTTTGGCCGCCGTAATATGGACCCAACTTATGATGAATTATTAGGCGATGCCCTTTATCAAATTGGAGCTTTGCAAGGCCTTAGCCATGCTTGTAAAACAACCGTGCGCTATGTAAAGCCCCATGGTGCGCTTTATAACCGCATTGCCCATGATATGGTGCAAGGAAAAGCGGTTATTGATGCGATTTGTCGTATTGATAAATCACTTGTATTAATGGCTCTTGCTGGTTCACCGCTGATTGATGAAGCTAAAAAGGCTGGCCTTCAAGTGGTCGCTGAAGCTTTCGCTGACCGTGCCTATAATAGCGATGGCAGCCTTGTTTCAAGGCGTGAAAAAGGTGCCACCTTGCATGATCCAAAGTTGGTAGCCGAACGCATGCTTCACTTAGTAACCACCGGCCAAATTGAAGCACAAGATGGCACAATGGTTAAAATTGATGCGCAATCCATTTGCTTGCATGGCGATAATCCTGATGCGGTTATCATGGCAAAGGCAGTTGCAACAAGGCTTAATGAAGCAGGGATAAATCTGCAATCCTTTGTCAGTTAAAACATAAAGGCTGGCACGATGTTTAATTGTGCCAGCTTAGAGCGCTTTTCGATCTGACTGGATCAGATCGGCGCTCTAATCCTTTGTTTACACCGCGTTTTTTGTCCGAAAACCGCTTCACACTTTTCGGAAAACGCTCTAAAACAATAAAGGGAGTGGAGGAAAAATGGAAAATTCAAACCAGCAAGCAGCTAAGGCTGCAAGATTGCGTTATAGAAGTGGCATTGTTGAGCCAACCTGTGGCATTGCACCTGGCATGACCCAAGCAAATATGATTGCCGTATCCAAAGAATGGGCCTATGATTTTTTACTTTTTGCGCAACGCAATCAAAAGCCATGCCCCATTCTTGATGTGAGTGATGCTGGTTCATGGCGCACTGTTTTGGCAAATGACGCCGATTTACGCACCGATTTTCCACTTTATCGAATTTGGAAAAATGGCGAATTGGTTGATGAAATCAAAGATGCAACAGCAATTTGGGAACAGCATCCCAGCCTTGTTACTTTTCTTATCGGTTGTAGTTTTACCTTTGAATGGCCTTTAATGGAAGCAGGGATTGGCATTCGTCATATTGAAGAAAAATGCAATGTTCCCATGTATCGCACCAATCGCCAGTGCCGTAAAGCTGGTAGTCTTGGTGGTGAAATGGTGGTTTCCATGCGGCCGATTGCGAGTGATCGCATTGCTGATGCCGCTATGATTTCTGGTTCTTTTCCTGCGGTTCACGGCGCACCCGTGCATATTGGTGATCCTGCCGCCCTTGGCATAGCTGATATTATGAAGCCCGATTTTGGCGATGCTGTGTCAATCCGGACGGGTGAATTGCCAGTCTTTTGGGCTTGTGGTGTAACGCCGCAAGCAGTTCTTATGGCTTCAAAATTACCCTTTGCCATTACTCATGCACCCGGTCATATGTTTATAACCGATGTGCCAGATGTTACCTATCGCGTTTAAACGCCAGCATTCAAGGTCATAAAAATGCGCTTTTTGCCTGTTAATGAAACCATATTTTTAACCGAACTTGCCGATCTTGATGAAACATTGGCTTTATTTGACTCCTTAAATGCCAATCCAATTGATGGTGTTGAAGAGCTTGTTCCTGCTGCTCGCACAATTATGGTGTATTTTAATCCGATAAAAATTACCGCTCAAAATTTGATTAGCCAAATTAAGCAGCGTGATTTATCCAACAAGCGAGCCAAAAGTGAGCAGATTATTGAAATAGCGGTGCGCTATGATGGCGAAGATTTAGAGGAAGTTGCCGATTATTTACAACTTAGCATTGCAGACCTTATTGCACGCCATAAAAATGCAGAATTTACCGTTGCCTTTACCGGCTTTGCCCCCGGTTTTGCCTATATGACATCAAGTGACGCACTTTTTGATGTGCCACGTAAAAAAACACCGCGCACGCGTATTCCGGCGGGATCCCTTGGGCTAGCTGGGCGTTTTAGCGGCATTTATCCGCAAGCCACCCCCGGTGGTTGGCAGCTGATTGGCACAACCGATACGCCAATGTTTGATATTAACCGCAATCCTGCTAGCCTATTAAAACCGGGTGACCGCGTGCGCTTTATTGAACAGCCATCAAAGCCCATTGCAGTAAAAAACTGTGATAATCAAGCGACGTTAACAAGCACAGATTCACGTCTTGATGATAATGTTGATAGCAAGGCAGCAAAGCCGCTTATCAAAGTTCCGCTTATTCAAGTTAAACAATGCGCTTTTGCGCTTTATTTTGAAGATAATGGCCGTATTCATCAAGCAAGTCAGGGCATATCGCCAAGCGGTGCATTGGATAAAGGTGCTTTTAAAGCTATTAACAAAATTGTTGGTAATGATGACAATGATCCGGTTTTAGAAATAGTTTTTGGCGGAGTTGAATTTGAAATATTAAGCGATACAGTTATTGCCTTTAGTGGCGCTGATTGCCCCGTTACGTTAACGGCGCAAAACGGCCGCGCAATTAAACTCCAAGCTAATCAGCCTATTGGCGTTGAAAAGGGCGATATACTTACTATTGCACCAGCAAATTCTGGTTTGCGACTTTATTTCACTGTTCGCGGTGGTTTTGATGTTGCAAAAATAATGAATAGTAGTTCACGCGATATTTTAGCTAATATCGGGCCAGAGCCAGTTAAAACGGGTGATGTTCTTTTTGCTAGCGGTAAGCGGGTGCAAAAACCAGTAGAACTTGGATTGACCCCTGCTTTTGCCATGCCAAAGGCTGGTGACGTTGTGGATATTGATGTTGTTTTGGGGCCAAGAACCGATTGGTTTACGCTTGATGCAATTGAGGTTTTTTTAAACCAGAAATGGCAAGTCACGCCCCAATCAGATCGGGTAGGCAACCGCTTAAATGGTGAACAGGCCTTGAGCCGCAAAATCCTTGACGAGTTACCAAGCGAGGGTACGGCAACAGGTGCTATTCAAGTGCCAGCAAGCGGACAACCAGTATTGTTTTTGGCCGACCATCCTTTGACAGGCGGCTATCCAGTTATTGCTTGTGTCGCAAACCATCATTTAGACCTTGCTGGCCAATTGCCAGCTGGTTGTTTTATACAATTTAAAGTTGTAAATTCCCAGCAAGCCTTTGCGGAAATGCTTTAAGTTGTAAGCCTTTGCGGAAATGCTTTAAGTTTTAGTGCTCTCATATTTTGTTTTTACGCATTTTTAAAAAGATCGGTTTTGGTTTTACTAAAATGCTATAAGGAAATAACATGAAAAAAGTTCTTATTGCCAATCGTGGTGAAATTGCAGTTCGTATCATTCAAGCCGCCAAGGATTATGGACTACAATCCGTTGCAATTTATGCTGATAGCGATTGTGATGCCTTATTTGTGCGCTATGCGGATGAAGCCTATGCGCTTGGTGGTGACACACCCAGCGACACCTATTTGAATATTGAAAAAATCATTGCAATTGCCAAAAAATCTGGTGCTGATGCTATTCATCCCGGCTATGGATTTTTGTCAGAACGCTCAGAATTTGCCCGTAAAATTGAAGAAGCTGGCCTTATTTTTATCGGCCCGTCGCCTGAAGTCATTGATATGTTGGGCGACAAGGTAGAAGCGCGGGCAACAGCGCAAAAAGTAGGCGCGCCTTTGGTTGCTGGTAGTGATGGCGCCGTCAATAGCCCAGAGGAAGTTGCGGCTTTTGCCAAAAAATATGGTTTTCCCTTAGCAATTAAAGCGGCCCATGGCGGCGGCGGCCGTGGTATGAAAGTGGTTTGGCAAGAAGCCGATATTGTTGACAGTTATCATTCTGCCGTGCGCGAAGCTGTAACCGCCTTTGGCCGCGGTGAGTGTTATGTTGAACAGTTTTTAGATCGTCCACGCCATGTCGAAGCGCAAATTATTGCCGATAAACATGGCAATGTTGTTGTGGTTGGTACGCGTGATTGTTCTATGCAACGCCGTAACCAAAAACTAATCGAAGAAGCGCCAGCACCCTTTTTAACCGATGAGCAACGTCAGCGTATTCATGTGTCAGCAGCCGCCATTTGCAAAGAAGCTGGCTATGTTGGTGCGGGTACTGTTGAATTTTTGCTAGGGCAAAATGGCGTTATTTCTTTCCTAGAAGTCAATACCAGACTACAAGTTGAGCATCCAGTTACCGAAGAAACAACCAATATTGATTTGGTTGTTGAACAATTCCGCATTGCTGAAGGTTTACGCCTTTCAATTGATGAAACACCGCAACCTATCGGCCACGCAATTGAATTTCGTATTAATGCCGAAGACGTGGCACGTGGATTTTTGCCTGCCCCTGGCGAAATTACTTTATTTTCTGCACCATTTGGAGCAGGCATACGCATAGATAGCGGCGTTGCGAGTGGTTCACAAGTTGCACCAATGTTTGACTCGATGATGGCAAAACTCATTGTGCGTGGTAAAAATCGTGAGGATGCTTTGCACCGCGCCAAGCGTGCTTTAAGTGAATTTGCCATTGAAGGGGTTGCCAGTGTTCTGCCCTTCCACCGCCTTGTGGTTGAGCATAGTGATTTTACTGCCGAAAATGGTTTTAAAGTTCATACACGCTGGATTGAAACGGATTTTAGCGCTGAATTGGAAATGGGCATGCGGGCTATTCCTGAACCTGTCACCATGAAACGCTCATTTATCGAAATTGATGGCAAGCGCGTATCGCTCGGGCTACCGGAAGCTTTTTTAAAAAGCCTTGGTGCATTTTCCCTTGGCTCACAAGCGGCAAATGATTCAATTGAAAATTCTAACGAGCCAAATGCAGTAAAAGCTACTGTTCCCGGCTCTATCCGCGCTTGGCTGGTTGAGGATCAAACCAAGGTGCAAGAAGGTGATGCCATTGCTGTTATGGAGGCGATGAAAATGGAAACCACAATTTTTGCACCAATAAGCGGCACATTGTCAATTACGGCATTGGCTGGCACAGTGCAGAAGCTTGGCAATATTATTGGCCGTATTGAAGCGTAAAGCGATAATTGCTTTAAAAGGGGTGGGATAAATATTCAGCCCCTCTTTTACTTACAATTCTTTGTTCATGCCAGTGAGGTTCAAATCAAAGAGATTCATGTCAAAAATTATATATTTTTTGCAAAAACCTATTGTTTAAAAATTAACACTTGCACCGCCTATACATATCATTTGTGAATTTTTAAAAAAAACCGCATTAAAAGCATACAAAACTTTTGAATGATTTTTTGATTTCTTTACGCTTGTTTACGTCACCCCATAAAGCTCGCAAGATCTAGTCTTTATATTTTTAATTTAATAAAATGTTTTCAAATATTTATGCTGGGCAAAAAGATTACCTATTATTCAAGCTCAAAATCGCTAGTATGTTATGCTGTGAAACAAAGGCAAGTATTTTGTTACATTCAATATTTATTGCTTTATTATGATTTTATAAAACTTGTAAAAACTTGATGTTTCTATCTTTCCATTTGTATATAAATTCTATAGATGTTGCTTTTATCAAAATTTGGGAAAAAATATCTTGATAAATAGTGATGATCAGAACATGTTGGAAGTATTGGCGCAAGGAATTACTAGTAGCCCTTATCTTATGATGGGCTTAGCAGTATTGGCGCTTTTTTTTAGCGGCTTATTACCATTTTACATGGTGCCGCGCCGTTATATTCTACAGCGAAGCCCTTATTTTTTACTTATGAGTTTGATATTTTCATGGTCTTTCTATGCCGATAAATTATTTAACTTCTTAGACTATTTATCCATCCAAGCTTTATTAATGATATTATGTGTGCAAATGTTTTTAGCAATGACATTATCCGTTATGCGCGCACGTGATGCTTTTGGACGTGGTATTTTCGCAATCATGCTGTTTATACCAATTTTACATTTTGGGCTTTTTGTTGTTTCCCATGAGGAGGGCGAAAAACCTTATCCTAAAAATCATAAGGAATTGCCTTTACCACGTTTTTGTCATGGTGTTTGCGGCGTTATCATTGCAACAGCCATTTGGATTTTACCGCTTTTTATTGGATTTGCTGCTGCACTTTATTTTTCAAGGCCTGGCACATGGTAAAATAATAATTTCTGAAATATGTGTTTGGTTAGTACATGTTTAAAAAGTTTTAGGTTTAAATATTAGGCGCAATCCTAACCCGAAACTTTAAAATTGATTATATACCAGTTTGCGCAACGAGGCGCGGCGCGGCACTATATTGCTTTGCAAATAGCTTTTTAAGATGTTCAACCTTTGGCAGGTCATTATAAACAATATAAGGTTGGGTTGGATTATTGGTCATATAATCTTGATGATAGCTTTCTGCTGGATAAAATGGCTTATCTGTTTCAATTTTGGTAACAATAGCACTATTAAAAACACGCGCAGTATTTAGTTCACCAATATAGGCCTTGGCAAATTTGGCTTGATCGGCATTTTGTGGGAAAATAGCCGATCTATATTGCGTGCCGCGGTCTGGCCCTTGGCGGTTAAGCTGGGTTGGGTCATGGGCAACAGAAAAATAGATTTGCAAAATTTCGCCATAACTGATTTGCGCAGGGTCAAATGTAACCTTAACTGCTTCCGCATGGCCAGTTGTGCCAGTGGTGACAGCACCATAATTAGCTGTTTGGCTAGCGCCGCCTGCATAGCCGGCAACCGCGCTTATCACACCTTTAGTATGTTGAAATACGCCTTGCACTCCCCAAAAACAACCGCCGGCTAAAACAACCACTTGTGGTCCTTTGGTCGGGTTTATATTGGCTTTTGGTGGTGGAATGGCAATGCCTTCTTGGGCACTTGCAGGCATAAATATTGCAAAGCCAATCAAGCCTAATAGTGTCGTTATAAGCGCCAAAGATGCTTTTATTCTTGATGTCATGTTTGTCTCCCACAGCATATTTTACAAAAAAGTGTGAAGCGGTTATTATTGTAAATATGCGGTAAATAATGAGTTTGCCGCATATTAGCGTTGAGTTTTTACTAGCCAAAGGTAAAGGCATAGGCCTCAACGCCCGGTTGCATAAATTCAATTTCAAAAAGATGATCTTCATCACCTGCGCCATCTTTTTGACGGATAAGTTGATAAAGTCTTTGTTCTTTGACAATGCCCTCGCCATTTTCATCAACGTCGCTACCATGGGCATTTTGGGGCGCTTTACCGTCAATTTTTACCTTAAAAGCAATGGTCTTACCTTGTTCTTTAGGGCCAAGCACAAGGTGCAAGTCGCGGGCATGGAAACGAAAAACAATGCTGCCTGTTTGACTATTTAAGGTGGCATTTTCTTTGCCAATCGTCCAATTGCCGTTTAAGCCCCATTCATTAAGGCGTGGCTCGCCATCGCGATAATCCTTAGGTGCATTTTCAACTAAGCCATCAGGGGACACAAAATTTTCTGCTCGCTCAAAACCAATATAGGTTTCAGGTGAAAGTACATTGGCAAGGTCGGGTGCGGCTTCTTCGCCGGTTGCTTTTACGTCAACAACATTATTATCAATATTTGTGTGTCCAGCTTCAGCTAATAGGCTTTGAATAACGCGTTCTGATTGTTCATAATCACCTTCACCAAAATGATGGTGGCGAATGTGCCCCTTGGCATCAATGAAATAATGAGCTGGCCAATATTGGTTTTTATAAGCGCGCCAAATGGCATAGCTATTATCAACCGCCACCGGATAGGTGACATTTAATTTTTGTACAGCGTTTTTGACATTATTGACATCACGCTCAAAAGCAAATTCTGGGGAATGAACACCAATAACGACTAAACCTTGATCCTTATATTTTTCTGCCCAAGCGCGAACATAAGGAATGGCTCGCAAGCAATTAATGCAAGAATAGGTCCAAAAATCCACCAATACCACTTTGCCTTTAAGACTTGCAAGGTCAAGCGGCGGTGAGTTTAGCCACTCGGTAGCGCCGGTAAAATCTGGGGCTGTGCCTTCAATTGGTAATTGCGGCGCGGCACTTTGCTCGCTATTGCTACTCATCATCATGGCATTATTGCCGGCCATCATTGCTGGATTTGCTGCCATCATCGCATTGCTGCCCGACATTGCATTGTTACCAGCATTATCTGCTGCGCCATTTGCGCTCATCATTGCCGGATTTGCTGCCATCATCGCATTGCTAGCACCATCATTATTGGGCGCGTTATTATTGAGGGTGTTATTACCGCTGGCTAAACGCGACATCAAATTTTGCTCAAGCGCATTGGTGCTGGCAGTTGACACTTGGGTCAAATAGCCCGTATCAAGGCCGCTAGCAATTGCTCCCACGGCCAATAATACCACAATGCCAAGGCCGCGCCGCGCCCAATCGGTAACGCCAAATGAACGCTTTAATAAGCTAACCAAACGGCCACCCACTAATAAAATAACTGCAAGCGATGTGATTGCTCCTAAAGCATAGGCAAGCAGCAAAATAGACGTATTGGCATTGGGGCCATTAATCGCCGCACCGGTGAGGATAAGCCCAAGTATAGGGCCAGCACAAGGCGCCCATAAAAGCCCTGTTGCCACCCCCAAAAGCGCAGAGCCCCAAATATTACCGTTTTTTGCATTATTACCGACATCATTGGAAAGACGGTTGCCAAGCGCCACAAAGGGCGCGGCAAATTTAGTTGCAAGGCTTGGAAAAAGCAGCGTTATTGCAAAAAGCATTAATAGAATAAGTGCAAATAAACGTCCATATTGGTTTGCTGCAACCACCCAGCCACCAGCAACGGCCGCGAGTGACGCAACAATTGCAAAGCTTATTGCCATACCAAGCAACATGGGCAAGCCAGAGCGCATGAAAGGTTGGCCGGTGCGTGTAAACACAAAAGGCAAAACCGGCAATATGCATGGGCTGATGACGGTTAAAACACCGCCAAGATAGGCAATTACAAATATCAGCATATTTATCTCAATTCTATAAGTTAAAACAGTTATGGGGGCATCCCTGTTTATGTCGCGTGTATGCTTTTAACAAAATTGCAAAACCAATTGCGTATTAATTAGATCATATTGCTTTAAAGGTCATGGCATCGCCATTCATGCAATAACGCAAACCGGTTGGCTTTGGCCCATCATTAAAGACATGGCCTAAATGGCCACCACATTGGGCGCAGTGCACTTCAACGCGCACCATGCCATAAGATGTGTCTTTAGTTTCGCCAACCGCATTTTTTAGCGGCGCCCAAAAACTTGGCCAGCCAGTACCGCTATCAAATTTGGTACTTGAAGCAAAAAGATCGTTGGCACAGCCAGCACAAGCAAAAGTGCCACGGCGATGCTCGTCATTTAATGGGCTAGAATAAGGGCGCTCAGTGCCCTGTTGGCGTAAAATTCGATATTGGCGATCATTAAGACGTTTTTTCCACTCATCATCACTCATTGACACTGGAAAAGTACCGGCTTCTTGTGGTGCGGCATCGGCTGAACGATTTACTTGCCATGCAAGTCCAAGTGCCCCTGTACCAATGACACCACTTAATAAAAAACCACGACGATTGATCATAGATTTTTCCTTTTAATAGGGCTTTTCTTAATTTTTAAAGATTGGCTACAATAAATTTAGCTGTTTCATATGATAGTTAGACAGTTGGCGCGCGATTTTATTCCCATTAAAAAAATTTAATAATTATGGGCAACACTTTTAAGCGAATGATCCATCTTTATTATCATTTCAATTAGAAAAGCACGCATTATTCAGCAAAATTGACCATAAGCTCACAATTAAACACTTGCATGGAAACACTATTTTCTTAATTGAAAATAACTGGTTACCAATGCAAAAACTTTAATCAAACACTAAATTTAGGGCATTAAGTTAGGAAATAAAGTAACCGCTAATGTCAAATCTTAAAAACAATGTTTTTAAATAGCTTAGGTCTTTGCTCGCGAAATACTAATTAAAGCAGCGATTATTGCAAAACTTGCTGCAATAAACATAATATGGGGAATATTTTGAACCCCCATGGTAGATAAAAACAGGGCAACGAATGCAGCTCCAAGCGATTGGCCAAGCAAGCGCGCCGTTCCTAACATGCCACTTGCAGCGCCACTGCGTTTTTTGGGAGCTGAGGTAATAATCATGCGATTATTGGGAGCTTGAAAAAAACCAAAACCAATGCCGCAAATAGCCATTCGCCAGCAAATATCGACAATGCTTGGCTCGCTTGGCAAAAACCCCACAAGAATAAGGCCAATGGCAAAAATTATTAGCCCAATTAGTCCTAAAAGCGCCGGTGAATATCGATCCGATAATTTACCAGAAAAAGGCGCGATGATGGCAAGAGCAATTGGCCATGGCATCATTAAAAAACCAACGGCAATTGGTTGATAACCAAAGACCACCTGAAACAAAAATGGCAGCGATAAAAGCGCCATCATTTGCGCTATAAATGACATGATTGAAGTGCAAAGTGATAGGCTAAATACTGGAATACGCAAGAGATCAAGCGGTAAAAGTGGGTCTTGCTTGTGCATGGAGCGCTTAATTAGCCAGACACATGCAAAACCCGCAATGATAATTTGTAATATAATTGCAAAGATTGGTGTATTTGCTCCAGCATTATCAATAGTAATAACAATAAGCCCAAGGACAATTGCCGTTAAAACCGCGCTTAAAATGTCAAACTTGCGGGCAGATAAATCATTAAGCGGCAGGCTTTTTACCCCTAAAATAAGGGTTAATAATCCAAGGGGAACATTGATAAAAAACAACCATGGCCAGCTTAAAAAATGCAAAATTACGCCTGCAAGACTTGGACCAATAGTCGAGGAAAGAGCCACAAAAAAGGCATTTAAACCAATGGCAGTACCAAACTTTGCCTGTGGCACACAAAAGCGTAATAAAGCGGTATTAACACTCATGAGGCCTGCCGCACCAAAACCTTGAATAACGCGCGAAAAGGTGAGCATTTCAAGCGAATTGGCAAAAACGCATGCCAGCGAAGCAAGTGTAAATAGCGCAACACCGCTAAGATAAATACGACGATAGCCATAAATCTCGCCTAAAGCAGCAAAGGGCAAAATAGTAATAACAATGGCAAGTTGGTAACCATTTACAATCCAAATGGAAGCTGCAGCACCAGCATTAAAATCGCGCGCAATGGTGGGGAGAGCAACATTGGCAATTGTGCCATCAAGCACGGCAAGGGTAAGGCCAATCATCAAAGTTGCCCATGCCCAATAAATTTGCGGTGCGGGCAGTCCATCTTGCGCAGATGTTTGACCCTTTAACTCTTTGTACCCTTTGGCCGTGTTGGAGTTGTCATGAATGGCGGTTTGCGGCTGTTGCATTGACACTACCCATAAGCACTATAAAAACGCTACTATGTCAGAGCTTAAGTTTGAAGGCAAGAGAGTGCAAGAACCAATATTTTCCAAGTGATAAGCATGGCATTGCAGTAAAATTAAGTAGGTCGTAGCTAGGATGGGCAAAGCTTATTGCCAAAGTGCATTTATCAGAAAATAAGCGATGGTAAGGGATAGAGATTATTTGCTTGCCTCATTAATTTTTTTAATTTTAAATGACAGTTGAAACTCTAATGTGTCGAGGAGGAAAAACACATGGGAAAATTGTTTCTTTTATTGTCGTCAACCGTGGCTATTTTTGGTGCCATGACTATTGCTGGCAGTGCTGAAACGATCAATGTCGCAACGGTTAATAATGGCGATATGATTATTATGCAGAAGCTGTCCACTGAATGGGAAAAAGAGACAGGCGATAAGATCAATTGGATCATTTTGGAGGAAAATGTTTTGCGTGAACGGGTGACCACCGATGTTGCAACGCAAGGCGGCCAATTCGATGTTATTACCATCAGTAATTATGAAACACCAATGTGGGGCAAAAGCGGTTGGCTAACCCCGCTTAATGACCTTGGCGATGATTATGATTATAATGATCTTATTAAACCGGTAAGAGATGGCCTTGCTGTTGGCGATAATCTCTATGGTGTCCCGTTTTATGCTGAGAGTTCCTTTACCTTTTACCGTAAAGACCTTTTTGAAAATGCTGGCATTACCATGCCTGACAACCCGACCTATGATCAAATAAAGGATTTTGCGGCAAAGTTAACCGATAAGTCAAAGCAGCAATATGGCATTTGCCTGCGCGGAAAGTCGGGCTGGGGTGAAAACATGGCTTATCTTAACCCGATGATTAATGCCTATGGTGGCCGTTGGTTTGATATGGAATGGAAAGCGCAACTCAATACAGAGCCTTGGAAAAACGCCATTACCGATTATGTAAAATTATTAAATGATTATGGACCCGCAGGGTCTAATGCCAATGGATTTAACGAAACTCAAACCATGTTTGCGACGGGCCATTGTGCTATTTGGATTGATGCAACATCTGCGGCAGGACGGGTTTATGACCCAAAACAAAGCACTGTTGCTGACAAAGTTGCTGTAACCAGAGCGCCAACACAGGCAACCGCTAACGGTTCAAGCTGGATCTATACTTGGAGCCTTGCTATTCCAAAATCGACCAAAAAGGCCGATACCGCAAAATCTTTTGTCAAATGGGCAACATCTAAAAACTACATTACGCGAGTTGGTAAGACGCAGGGTTGGGTAGCGGTTCCACCAGGCACACGTAAATCAACCTATGCTAATGCCAACTATCAAAAAGCTGCACCTTTTTATGATACAGTGTTAAAAGCAATTGAATCGGCAGATCCTAATCATCCAACCAAAGATCCAGTTCCCTATACCGGTATTCAGTTTGTCGCTATACCCGAATTTCAATCGATAGGAACATTTGTTGGCCAACAAATTAGTGCGGCTCTTGCTGGGCAAACATCGGTAGAAGATGCCTTGTCGCAAGCGCAAAATCAGGTAGCACGCGATATGCGCCGTGCTGGCTATCCAAAATAAAACTAGTTAATATCAATGATGGCTTGCAGAGGAGTTTTTCACTGCAAGCCTATAGGTGAAATACCTTTATAATTCATGACGCCAAGGTGGGTTTGCACCGGCTCTTGCAACAGTGATAGCGGCAACTTGCTTGGCAAGGTGTAACGCTTCATATATTTGCGCTTCATTCAATTTTGTAATAGCTTGCTTGTTTAAAAGGCCATGATCTTCAAGACTAGCAAGTATTCCAGCATTGACGGTATCACCTGCGCCAACTGTGTCAACAATCTCGACCTTTTCGCTTTCTATTTCAACGCAAAATTGTTGCGAATAAGCCACCATGCCATCCGCCCCTTTGGTAATAACGACTAATTTTGCGCCATTATTCAACCATTCTTGTGCAAGCACCTTTTCGTCAACATCATCAGCAAACCATTTTAAATCATCATTCGATAGCTTGACTATGTCACTATGCCGGATCATTCTTGACAGGCGATCAAGATGCTTTTGACGATCTTTTATAAAATCTACGCGAATATTAGGATCAAGATAAATAACATTTTCACGAGAGGCTTTGGTCATTAAGGCTTCATAAACACTGCCACAAGGCTCGGAAATAAGGCTTATACAGCCAAATAATAATGCCTTAATGTGTTCATCAAGCACCGGCATATCACTTTCATGCAACATTCTGCCTGCGGTATTCTCGTCAAAAAATGCATATTGTGCATGCTGTCCAACCATTTTTACAAAAGCTAGCGTTGTTGGCCGATCAGATAAGGTGGCAAAAGAATAATCAACCTTGGCTTCGTCAAGCGTATCGCATAGCATTTTTCCAAAAAAATCATGGCTTAGGCCAGAAAAAAAGCCGGTTTGAATACCCAATCGCCCTAAGGAAACTGCACTATTAAACACCGAGCCGCCAACAACTGGCAAAAAGGCACTTTCACCATTATGCGTTGCAACAGGCAACATGTCGATCAAAGATTCACCACAGCATAATATCATTATTGTTTTTCCTCGTTTCCATCCCAATAAAGGCTCCGCCTTTAATCTCTATTCTTATAAAGCTATGTGATATCTTACAAGAGCTTTAACCGCAAAATAGTAAATCGTTTTCTTCAGCTTCTACTAGGGGTAAGACTTTGCCAATCGAGCTGATATTCCAAGCAATTTTTTAATGTCTAAGGTGCAAATAAAAACAAATAATGTAAAGAAATGAAATGAATAGCGCCACCGTTAATCAAGTTTTGAAAATGTCAATCAACCGCGATCATTTATAAAGTTACAGAAAAAAATTTGGAAGAATTTGAATATCATTCAAGCTGTGGTAAGCCTGATAGTATAGTGTAACATAATTTTACCTATAAAGATGGTAGATAAATTTATGGTATTAATTCAAATACGGGGTTTAATCCTAAAATAATTGCACAAAATCAACATTATTATGACCCAGCAGGCAATCATATAGATTATAATTTGGACTTTTCGACTTTTATCGTAAATAATTAACACGTGTAAAAATTGATTGACATTGTAATGTCTTCAGCGATAAATTAATTTGTCGATGGGAAGGAAGTTGAAATCGCTTATATTGGCTGGTTTTAGTTAAAATTGACAGGTAAAATTAACAACAAGTTTGTATTTTTTGTCATTTTTTATAAATGGTCATTTCATGCAGGTGTTGAGATTTTTATGAAGCAATCATAGTTTGTTAAATATGGAGGAGACATGTTTAATGAGGCAAACACAGATTTATCGAGACAAATTTAATGATACAGGCAATAAATGTTTGTAACGAAAAACTATGTTATCTTGCATTATAATTTAAGTTGTCTCAACCAATAATCCTTATCGCGCTGCTTATATTACCTTAAAGTATAGACCTCTATTTTGGTATTTTCTCATCATTAATAAAGGCTTGGTTGAATTAAGATTTACCTTCGGGTTTGTGGTATTTTTATCCAAAACGGCGTTATTTTGAAGGTTAAGCAAAAGCAGCAAGGTTCAAAATGCATTTTTAGTAAAAATGCATTTTGCGGGCATTGGTACAATTTCATCATTTCGAAATTGTAATGCAAAAATGGTTTAAAAAAACCAAGGCACTTTGAGGAGAAAGTGACGAAATGGCAACACGCAATACCAGCATTCTTGCGCGCATCATGATGACCCCTTCAATCGTCCTGCTTTTAATATGGATGATTGTTCCCCTTGCAATGACCTTATGGTTTTCATTTGAAAATTATAATTTGCTCAATCCTGACAATGTTAGTTTTGCAGGTCTTTTAAATTATGAATTTTTCTATACCGACCCTGCTTTTTTTCAATCCATTATTAATACATTGCTAATTGTTGTTGGTGTTCTTGCTATTACCATTATAGGTGGCACGGCGATTGCCTTGCTATTAGATCAGCCGATATGGGGGCAAGGCATTGTTCGCATTCTTATCATATCGCCATTTTTTGTCATGCCACCGGTTGCGGCCCTTATATGGAAAAATATGATTATGCATCCTGAATATGGTGTGTTAGCCGATATTAGCCGCACCATGGGATTTAGTCCGGTTGATTGGTTTTCGCAATATCCGCTATTGTCGATTATAATTATCGTTGCTTGGCAATGGCTGCCTTTTGCTATTCTTATTTTATTTACCGCCTTACAATCTTTAGATAGCGAACAAAAGGAAGCCGCAGAGCTTGATGGCGCCAATTTTTACAACCGCTTTATTCATCTCATCATTCCTCATCTTGCGCGTTCGATTACGGTTGTCATATTAATCCAGACCATTTTTTTACTTGGCGTATATGCTGAAATTTTGGTGACGACCAATGGTGGCCCCGGCTATGCATCTACCAATTTGCCGTTCTTAATTTATCGGACAGCCTTGTTAGGATATGACGTTGGCGGCGCATCGGCTGGCGGTGTGATTGCGGTCATTTTAGCCAATATTGTTGCGTTTTTCCTCATGCGTGCCGTCGGCAAAAATCTCGATAAATAGGAGCCAATATGAAAAAGTCAGCATCTATAAGACGCAAGATTATTGTATCCATCATTGCATGGTTTGTTGCTTTGCTTCTATTTTTCCCCATTCTTTATACCCTGTTAACCAGCTTTAAAACTGAAATTGAAGCAATTAGCGGCTTTAACCTTATCCCCTCTTGGACGATTGAAAGCTATAGGGAAGTCCAAAGCCAAAAAGGCTATTTTACGCCGTTTATGAACTCGGTTATTCTTTCAGTTGGTTCGGCGCTATTGGCACTGCTTTTTGCTATTCCTGCTGCTTGGTCTATGGCTTTTTCGCCAACTAAGCGCACCAAAGACATTTTGCTTTGGATGTTATCAACGAAGATGATGCCAGCCGTTGCTGTTCTTGTGCCAATTTATCTGATTTTCCGCAATTTAGGTATTCTTGATACAAAAATAGGCATGACAATCTTATTAATGCTCATCAACCTGCCGATTGTTGTTTGGATGCTCTATACATATTTTCGCGAAATTCCTGGTGAAATTTTAGAAGCAGCACGAATGGATGGCGCGTCTTTGTGGGACGAGATTGTCCATGTGCTAACGCCAATGGCACTGCCCGGTATTGCGTCAACCTTGCTTTTAACCATCATTCTAGCTTGGAATGAATCTTTTTGGACCATTCGCCTTACCACAACCGATGCAGCGCCGCTTACCGCTTTTATTGCATCATTTTCCAGCCCGCAGGGTCTATTTTGGGCAAAATTGAGCGCGGCATCAAGCCTTGCCATTGCTCCTATTCTTATTCTTGGCTGGTTTTGCCAACGCCAGCTTGTACGTGGTCTGACTTTTGGTGCGGTCAAATAAATAGGAAAAAATCATGGGAACCATAATCCTTAAACAAGTCCATAAAACCTTTGGCAATGTTAATGTCATACCCGGCATTGATCTTACAATTGAAAATGGCGAATTTGTTGTTTTTGTTGGCCCTTCTGGTTGTGGTAAATCTACATTATTGCGCCTTATTGCAGGTCTTGAGGATACAACATCGGGAAAAATTGAAATTGATGGCAAGGACATGACCGATACGCCCCCCGGTAAAAGGGGGCTTGCCATGGTATTTCAATCCTATGCACTTTATCCGCATATGAGTGTGCGAAAAAATATTGCTTTTCCGCTTAAAATGGCAAAATTATCTGCCGAAATTATTGAGAAAAAAGTAAATGACGCGGCTCGCATTCTCAACCTTACTGATTATCTTGATAGGCGGCCGGGGCAGCTTTCTGGCGGCCAAAGGCAGCGTGTTGCTATTGGCCGGGCCATTGTGCGCGAACCGGCGGCATTTTTGTTTGATGAACCCTTGTCCAATCTTGATGCGTCTTTGCGCGGCTCTATGCGCCTTGAATTAAGTGAATTGCACCAGCAATTAGGCACAACGATGATCTATGTGACCCATGATCAGGTAGAGGCAATGACCATGGCCGATAAAATTGTGGTTTTTAATGCTGGATCCATTGAACAAGTGGGAACACCGCTAGAGCTTTATCACAAACCAGATAATTTATTTGTTGCTGGCTTTCTTGGCTCACCTACAATCAATTTTATTACAGGTGATGTTGCGGCGAAAAAAAATGCCCATACCATCGGACTTCGGCCTGAAAATATTGCCATTTCAAAATCCGATGGCCTTTGGCAAGGCCATGTTGGTGTTGCAGAACATCTTGGCGCTGATACCTATGTTCATGTTGATACAAACGAGGCAGGAACATTAACCGTTCGTGCCTCGGGTGATTTTGACGTTAAATATAATGACACGGTTTATCTAACCCCAGATTTTAACAAGTGCCATTATTTTGACGATAAGGGTAAAGCCATTCGCTAATCTTTTTCATTCTTATTGATCTCCATTTTAGGATCTACCATGACCGCATTATCCCTAGATAACCTTGACGAAATTTCTAAAAATGTTGCAAAACCAAATTATAAGCGCAGCGCGCTTAAGGCTGGAATTGTGCATTTTGGCATTGGTAATTTCCACCGCGCTCATCAGGCGGTTTATCTTGATGAGCTTTTCAACCAAGGACTTGACCACGATTGGGCGATTATTGGTGCTGGCGTTACGCCCTATGATGAGGCTATGCGAGCCAAATTGTGTGAACAAGATTATCTAACCACTATTATAGAGCAAGATAGTCACAAATCCGCTGCCCATATTACCGGTGCAATGATTGATTTTCTCGATCCGCAAAATCATGACAACATCATTGAAGCCTTGACCAATCCAGATATTCGCATTGTTTCGATGACGATTACTGAAGGGGGCTATTTTATCAACGAAGCCACCGATAGTTTTGACACAAATCACCCAGCTATTATTGCCGATGGGCGAAACCCCGACCATCCCAAAACAGTCTTTGGTATTTTGATCGCCGGCTTAAAACGCCGTCGAGCTAAGGGCATTGCACCTTTTACTATTGTCTCTTGTGACAATATTCCTGGAAATGGCCATGTTGCACAAAATACTGTCATTGGCCTTGCGCAGCTTTTTGATCAAGAACTTGCCCTTTGGATAAAGCAAGATGTTGCTTTCCCAAATTCGATGGTTGACCGTATCACGCCAGCAACCAGTGCGCGAGAGATTGAATATTGCCGCGACACTTATGGCATTAATGATAAAAGTCCGGTATTTTGTGAGGAGTTTCGCCAATGGGTTATTGAAGATAATTTTACCCTTGGCCGCCCACAGCTTGAAGCGGTTGGCGTTACATTTGTTGATGATGTTGCCCCTTACGAATTAATGAAAATCCGTATTCTTAATGGTGGCCATGCCGCCATTGCCTATGCTGGCGAATTATTGGACATTCATTATGTGCATGAAGCGATGGAAGAACCGCTTATTGCTGGCTATTTGCGCAAGCTTGAACAAAGTGAAATTATCCCTTGTGTGCCCCCTGTGCCAAATATAAATTTGCAAGATTATTTGGCCTTGATTGAGCGGCGGTTTTCAAATCCTAAAATTGGCGACACCATTAGCCGCCTAGCTCAAGACGGATCTAATCGGCAACCAAAATTTATTTTGCCCTCTATTGCGGATCGCCTCAAAGACGATCAAGATGTGAAAGGTTTAGCCCTCGCTTCTGCGCTATGGTGCCGCTATTTTGAAGGCACAACCGATAGCGGACGAAAAATCATCTTTAATGATGATAAGGCCGACCAACTTCACCAAGCTGCTGTTAAAGCGAAGAATGATCCGTCAGTATTTTTGGCGATGGATGATATTTATGGCCGTCTTGCCGAGTCTGCCTTGTTTCAACGTCGCTTTAGCGAGGCACTAAATTCTCTTTACGAAAACGGAACAAGAGCTACCCTTAACAACTATATAAATAGCTAATTTAAAACGAGGAGGAGAAGGTTTTGAATAAGATATTACAAGGAAAAATTGCCGCTATAACCGGTGCTGCATCAGGTATTGGTCTTGCTAGTACCCGTGCCATGATGAATGCAGGCGCAAAAGTAGTGCTTATTGACCGCGATAAAAATGCCCTTGATAAAGTTTGTCAAGAATTAGGTTCAATGGCTGTGCCTTTGGTGCTTGATCTATTAAACCGCGATGAGTGTAAAAACATCCTTTCGCGCCTGCTAGAAGTGGTTGATCATATCGATATATTCCATGCCAATGCCGGTATTTACATTGGCGGCGATCTTATCAATGCCGACCTTGATCATATTGATCGCATGTTAGAGCTTAATATTAACGTAGTTATGAAAAATGTTCGTTCAATTATGCCGCATATGATGGAACGCAAAACCGGTGATATTATTGTAACAAGCTCGCTTGCCGCTCATGCCGCAGTGGTTTGGGAGCCGGTCTATGCGTCATCAAAATGGGCAGTTGATTGCTTTGTGCAAACCATGCGCCGGCAATTACGCAGTTTTGGTATACGCGTCGGTTCTGTTTCACCGGGCCCGGTTATTAGTGCCTTACTTGCTGATTGGCCGGAAGAAAATCTTGAAAAAGCAAAAAAAGAAGGCAGCCTGATGGAGCCTAGCGAAGTTGCGGATGCTATCGTTTTTATGCTTTCGCGCCCACGCAATGTCACCATTCGCGATATGGTCATTATCCCATCCAATTTTGACCTTTAACGGGTAAAATCACTAACCGATTATCGGCTCTGCAAAGAGGTAAAAACTATTAATATGGTGGGTAGACAGAGCTACTGATTAAAAGCCAGCAAGGCCTAGTTTAGCCATTATATGTGGGGTGCAATGCAATTAGGAGGATAAAATGAACAATATCGCCAATTTTTTAGAACGTCATAAGCACGATATATTGGAAGATTTACAAGCTTTGGTTGCCAAGCAATCACCATCACATGATAAGCATGCAGTTGATGTTTGCGGTAGTTTTTTAAGCGAATTATTTCAAAAACGATTGGGCATTGGTGTTGAAAAATTTGAACAAACGCTTGTTGGCGATAACCTGTTGTTCAAAATAGGTGAGGGCAATCACCGTTCATTATTAATCGGCCATTTTGATACGGTTTGGGATATTGATCGCCTTGGCACACGTATTGAAAATGGCAAGTTTTATGGGCCCGGCGCTTTTGATATGAAAGCAGGGCTTGTTCAAGGTATCTGGGCGCTTAAGGCTTTACAAGAAATGGGTGCGTTAAACAGCCGTGAAGTTTGGTTCCTTTGCACAAGTGATGAAGAAATTGGCAGTAACCATTCACGCCAATTAATTGAAGATATTGCTAAACAATGCAATGATGTATTTGTTCTTGAACCTTGCGAAGAGGGAACAGGAAATTTAAAAATCGCTCGTAAAGGTGTTGGCAATTTCTTCATAAAAATCTATGGAAAAGCCGCTCATGCGGGTAATAATCCCTTAGGTGGTATCAGTGCAGCTGAAGAAATGGCCCATCAAATTTTATGGATTAATAGTTTACAAGATTTGGCGCGTGGTACTTCAGTTAATGTCGGGATTGCAACTTCTGGCAATCGCATCAATGTTATTCCAGATTTTGCCGAAATATCCATAGATGTGCGGGTTACCTCAATGGATGAAGCTGAACGTATTCATACTGCGCTATCAGCCTGCAAACCCTATTTAGCTGGTGCTAAGGTAGAAATGAACGGTAAATTGACCCGACCACCCATGGAGCAAAATGCCGGAAATAAGCAACTATTTGATATCGCGCTAAAGGCGGCCAATAATCTTGGTATGGTAGTTGGCGGCAGTTCCGTTGGCGGCGGTAGTGATGGTAATTTTACATCCGCACTTAATATTCCTACCCTTGATGGTCTTGGCGCTGAGGGCGGTGGGCCGCATGCCGAATATGAACATGTGATTATTGATGTTTTACATAAGCGTGCGGCACTTTTAGCGGAAATATTAGGAAGCGGCCAATAAAAGTCAGCAATGGCAATAAACTTAATGTAGCTAATCCTTATCATTAAGGTTAAGGTCTTTGATGATAAATGACCATACATTTAAAACTGGACATTTAAAAATCTACAGCCTAATTTAAAATAATAAAATGGGGCATGAACTGTCAAAATTGTCAAAAAAATATTTATAAATTTTAATGACAGTATAAAAGACCCCAATAAACATAAAAAGGGAACTAAATCAACCGGTTACGTCGTTTATTCGGTTGATTCAATAAAAATATATTTGATAATATTCAATATGGAATGGCGGTATTTTGGGAGTTGAATATGCCAGTGACACCATTTGATAATAATTTTAAAGATATGGCAGATTATATTGCGATCTTTTCGCAACTTAATCCTATTTTATCGGATGATAAACGGTTTTTGGCTTGGCGCAGCAATTTTAGCGGCAGCTATCAAATTTGGTTGCTTGATCGCCAAACAAATAAAAAAATCCAAATTACCGATCATTGCGGTAATATATATAAAATATCTTTTCGTCCTTTGTCGCATGATTTAATTTTTCTAACCGATAATGGTGGCGATGAGCGGTTACAAATTTGGCTTTATGATGCTGGCTCAAATTCCTCAAGGGCACTAACCTCAGACCCATTAACCCGCCATGATTGGGGGTGTTGGTCTAAAGATGGCAAGTCGATTGCCTATTCGGCTAATCTTAACGACAAATTTTCCATGGCAATTTATGTAATGTCTGTTGACGATGGGCAGGCGAGATGCGTCTATGAGGGTGATGGCTATCGCACGGCAATGAGTTTTATTGAAAAAGACAATGCGATTTTAATTCTTGATTCAAACCGCTCATCCTTTGATCAGGATATTTTTCGGCTCGATCTTTTAAGTGGTGAATATCAAAATTATTTGCCGCATAGTGGCAAGGCACGCTATAAAAATATAAAATCAACTGCAAATGGCGACATTTTACTCATCACCGACCAGAGCCACGATTTTTTTCATATAGCCAAAAAATCTTCAGGAAAAATCGACCTTCAGCAAGTTTTTTTGCTGGAAAATAAAGACATTGATTTATTTGCCTTATCCAGTAATCAAAAAGATTTGGCTATCAGTTATATTGATGATGGATGGTGTCGTTTCATTATTTACGATATCATTGGTGAGACAACACGCATGGTCAATTTACCTTTTGCCGGTGTTATTCAATCTATCGACTGGTTAGAGGATGGCCAAAAATTATTGCTTTGTATAGAAGCGCCAAATGTTGCTCCTTCCATTTGGATTTATGATTTAAATAGTGAAATATTTGAAGAGCAGGCACCGTTAAAAAATAACATTTTACCTCCTTCACGACAGCCTATGGTGGCGAGTATTAAAAGTTTTGACGGATTAGAAGTCCCTTATTTTATATATATGCCGGACCAAAAGCCGCCACTCGCAGGTTTTCCAGCTATTATTTTTGTTCATGGTGGTCCAGAGTCGCAATGGCAGCCAAATTTTCGGGCAGATATCCAATATTATCTTGCTCAAGGGATAGCTATTATTGCTCCCAATGTTCGTGGTTCAACTGGATATGGCCGTGCATATAGCGAATTAGACGATCAAAAATTAAGGTTAAATAGCGTCCTTGATCTCATCAATATCCGATTAGATGTTGCCAGCAAGGACGATATTGACGAAAGCCGGATAGGGATTTGCGGACAATCCTATGGCGGTTTTATGGTTCTTGCTGCCATGACACGTTATCCTGATTTATGGAAGGCTGGCGTTGATTTTTATGGCATTGCCAATTTTCATACTCTTTTGGAAACCACAGGCCCATGGCGCAGACGTTTACGCGAGGCGGAATATGGTGACATAGAAAGCATGGGCAAACAACTTAAAGAGTTTTCACCCATTCATATGATTGGCGCAATCAATGCGCCGCTTTTTCTAGCTCATGGTCTTGAGGATCCAAGGGTAACCCCATGTGAAAGTGAAATGGTTTATTCATGCTTACGCGGGTTAGGCAAAGAGGTTGAATATTTGCGTATTCCAAAAGAAGGGCATGGTTTTTTAAAACAACATAATCGCATCAATGTTTTTACTGCGGTTGCAAATTTTTGGCAGCGTCATCTTTAAAAATGTTGAAACATTAAAAAGGGAAGAAAATGCAAAATAGTGAACGCGTTTGGGATATTATTGAGGAAAAGCGTAGCGATTATGAAGGATTAAGCGACCGCGTTTGGGGTATGCCTGAAATTGCCTATACAGAATATAGATCGGTGCTTGAGCATAAAAAAATGCTAGAAGCGGAAGGCTTTAAACTTCATGAAAATGTAGCAGGTATTCCCACCGCCATCATCGGCGAGGCCGGTGAAGGGGGGCCTATTATTGCATTTTTGGGTGAATATGATGCTCTTCCTGGCCTTAGCCAAGAGGCAAATATCGCCCAATATCGCCCCCTTGAGGGAAATGGCAATGGTCATGGCTGCGGCCATAATCTGTTAGGCTCTGCGGCGCTGCTTGCGGCGGCAGCTGTTAAGGATTGGCTTAAAGAAACGGGTACTGCTGGGCGTGTGCGCTATTATGGTTGCCCAGCAGAAGAGGGAGGCGCAGCTAAGGCCTATATGGCACGAGCTGGCGCATTTGATGATGTTGATATTGCCATAACGTGGCATCCTGCCTCTTTTACCCGTGTTGGTGAATCTCTGTCTCTTGCTAATACGCGTACGGATTTTATTTTTTCTGGCCGCACATCCCATGCCGCAGCTTCACCCCATCTTGGCCGTAGTGCACTTGATGCGGTTGAATTGATGAATGTTGGTGTCAATTATTTGCGCGAGCATGTTCCTTCAGATTCACGCATTCATTATGCCTATCTTGATGCCGGCGGTGTTGCTCCTAATGTTGTGCAGGGAAAAGCCATTATACGCTATTCTATTCGCGGTGCGAATAATTCAGCGGTTGTTGAACTTAATGAACGCATCCGCAAAGTTGCAGAAGGCGCGGCGATGATGACCGAAACAAGTGTCGAGATTAAGGTACGCGGTGCCGTTTCTAATATGCTGCCCAATACGCCATTTCAAGAAGTTATGGATAAGAATATGCATCGCCTTGGCGGTGTAGCTTTTGATGAACAAGATCGTAAATTTGCGGCAGAAATCCAAGCAACCTTGAGCGCACAAGAAATAGAAACCGATTATTTAAGGGTAGGGCAGGCTTTGGATTTGCAAAAGCCCTTATGTGATTATGTCATCCCTTATACGCAACAAGGTGTGCCAATGATTGGCTCAACCGATGTTGGTGATGTAAGCTGGGTGGTGCCAACTGTTGAAGCAAAAATTGCAACCCATGCCATTGGAACACCTGGCCATTCTTGGCAAATTACCGCACAAGGCAAAGCACCTGCTGCCCATAAAGGAATGCTCTATGCAGCCAAAGTCATGGCGGGTACTGGGTTGGATGTTTTACGCGATCCTGTCTTGATGCAAGAAATCAAGAATGACCATAAAAAGCGTTTAGCAAAAACTCCTTATATTTGCCCAATTCCAGCTGACGTAAAGCCGCCAATACAACCAAAACCAAGCGACCTTGTTTAAGCCCATATTCTTACAATTCTAACGTATTAAATAATAGGGGAAGAAAATGCAAAACAGTGAACGCGTTTGGGATATTATTGAGGAAAAGCGTAGCGATTATGAAGGATTAAGCGACCGCGTTTGGGGCATGCCTGAAATTGCCTATACAGAATATAGATCGGTGCTTGAGCATAAAAAAATGCTAGAAGCGGAAGGCTTTAAACTTCATGAAAATGTAGCAGGTATTCCCACCGCCATCATCGGCGAGGCCGGTGAAGGGGGGCCTATTATTGCATTTTTGGGTGAATATGATGCTCTTCCCGGCCTTAGCCAAGAGGCCAATATCGCCCAATATCGCCCCCTTGAAGGAAATGGCAATGGTCATGGCTGCGGCCATAATCTGTTAGGCTCTGCGGCGCTGCTTGCGGCGGCAGCTGTTAAGGACTGGCTTATAGAAACGGGTACTGCTGGGCGCGTGCGTTATTATGGTTGCCCAGCAGAGGAGGGGGGCGCAGCAAAGGCCTATATGGCACGAGCTGGCGCATTTGATGATGTTGATATTGCCATTACATGGCATCCTGCCTCTTTTACCCGTGTTGGTGAATCCCTGTCTCTTGCAAATACAAGGATGGATTTTAAATTTACCGGCCGCACATCCCATGCCGCAGCATCACCCCATCTTGGCCGCAGTGCACTTGATGCGGTTGAATTGATGAATGTTGGTGTCAATTATTTACGCGAGCATGTTCCCTCAGATTCACGCATTCATTATGCATATCTTGATGCTGGCGGCGTTGCCCCTAATGTTGTGCAGGGAAAGGCGTGGGTGCGTTATGCTATTCGCTCGTCCAACTTATCTGGAATGCTTGATCTTAATGAAAGAGTTAAAAAGATTGCTTATGGCGCGGCGATGATGACGGAAACTAAAGTTGATATTTCCATCATGAGTGCCGTTTCTAATATGCTGCCCAATACACCGCTTCAAGAAGTTATGGATAAGAATATGCATTGCCTTGGCGGTGTAGCTTTTGATGAAAAAGATCGTAAATTTGCCGCAGAAATCCAAGCAACCTTGAGCGCACAGGAAATAGAAACCGATTATTTAAGGGTAGGGCAGGCTTTGGATTTGCAAAAGCCCCTATGTGATTATGTTATTCCTTATACGCAACAAGGTGTGCCAATGATTGGCTCAACCGATGTTGGTGATGTTAGCTGGGTGGTGCCAACTGTTGAAGCAAAAATTGCAACCCATGCCATTGGAACACCGGGCCATTCTTGGCAAATTACCGCACAAGGCAAAGCACCTGCTGCCCATAAAGGAATGCTCTATGCAGCCAAAGTCATGGCGGGCACTGGATTGGATGTTTTACGCGATCCTGTCTTGATGCAAGAAATAAAGAATGACCATAAAAAGCGTTTGGCAAAAACTCCTTATATTTGCCCAATTCCAGCTGACGTAAAGCCGCCAATACAACCAAAACCAACAAATCTAGAATAGAAATTTACAGTAAGTGATATCAATAAATGAATTAAAATAGTTTAGGGAACGAGTTTAGCAAAGGGAAAACAATGGCGTTATATTGTATAAAAACTTTTAAAAGCAAGTTATTAACTTTTGCAAGCATATGGGCGATAGGGTCAACTATTTGTACATTGCCGTTTGATGCAAACGCTAAAACCCCGTCAGATACACTTATTATTGCATGGAATATAGACGCCATCATTACTTTTGATCCGGCGCAAATTGTTGAAGTCGTTACCGATGAAATATTCCAAAACATGTGTAATTCATTGGTGTCGATTGATCCTAATAACGAAAAGGCAATATTACCAATGTTGGCGCAAAGTTGGGAAGTGTCGCAAGACAATACCCAAATTAAGTTTCATTTGCGTGATGATTTAAAATTTGCAGATGGCCGGCCTGCAAGTGCAAGTGACATTGAATGGGCGCTAAAACGCGTTGTTAAGTTAAATTTTGCCAATGCTGCAACCTTAAAAGAATATGGCATAACTGCTGATAATATTGATGAAGCAGTAAAGGCTATTGATGACAAGACTTTAATTTTAAAATTTGATAAGCCCTATCCACCTCAATTAACGCTTACCGCCATTGGTGCCAATCGTGTTGCAAGTGCTCTTGATCGCGAAACAATTATGCAAAACGAGAAAAATGGCGATTTTGGCAATCAATATTTGATAACCCATACAGCCTGTGTTGGCCCTTATGAATTACAAAGGTGGAATGCCGGCGAAGGTGTTTTGCTTACGGTAAATAAAAACTATTGGGGTGCCGCGCCAAAGCTCAGGCAAATCCTTATCCGCCATGTCGGTGAACCAGGAACCCAGCGGCTTTTATTGGAAAAGGGCGATATTGATGTTGCCCGTGATCTTACGCCTGAAGATGTAAATGATCTTGAAAAAAACACCGATGTCGTGGTTAGTCGGATATTACGGCCGACACTTAATCATTGGTCGTTTAATACAGCGGATCCAATATTTTCTAACGAAAAAGTACGTTTGGCAATGCGCTATCTCATTGATTATGAGGGACTGTCTAAAACTGTACTAAAAGGCGTTGGCGTAACACGAGCAAGTTTTGTGCAATTGGGAGCATTTGGCGCATTGGATGAAGCGCAAGGCCAGCCCTTTTCTTTAGATATTGAAAAAGCCAAATCATTATTGGTAGAAGCTGGATATAAGGATGGCTTTGAGGCGAGTGTTTTAATCGGTACACATCCTTATTCATCACCCATTGCTCAGTCTATCCAAGACAATGCGTCAAAAATTGGCGTGAAATTAAAAATAGAGCGCATGGCAAATTCGCAGCTTTTTTCCAAGGTGCGTAGTCGCGAATTTCAAACGGCGATGTATGGTTGGGCCGCTTCTGTGCCTGATGCCCATAGCAATGCCTCGCGTCTCATTTATAACCCCGATAATCGATTGGAGGCGAAAAATGCTGGCTATCCAAGCTGGCGTGCGTCCTATTTTGATGAAAATGTAAATAACGAAATACTCGCTGCTTTATTTGAAAAAGACCCACAAAAGCGTGAGCAACGCTATTTTGATTTACAAAAGGAAATGTTTGAAAAAGGGCCACAGGCATATATTTTCCAACTGTATAATGTTGCTGGCCTCCGTCCAGAGATAAAAAAATGGGTTTGGAATGGGTATCGAGCATTTTATGATCTAGCTGAAAAATAAAATTGGATAAAAATCCAACCATGAAGGGGAACGTCATGAAAGTTAAAAATGGGAATTTATTCAAATCAATATTGGCTAAAATTATTTTAGGAGGTAGTTTTGTTTCTGCAAATTGCCTGATGGCAACGGCTGCCACCCCCGATAATACCTTAGTCATGGCTTGGAATATTGATGCAATCAGCACCTTTGATCCAGCCCAAATTGGTGAGGTGGTCTCCAATGAAATTTTAATGAATATTTGCAGCAGCCTTGTCAATCTTGATCCTGACAATGAAACTAAGGTTATTCCAGCATTAGCTGAAAGCTGGCACCTTAGCGATGATGGTTTAGAGATTGTATTTAACCTAAGAAAGACATTAAAATTTTCAGATGGACAGCCCGCCACCGCATATGATCTTGCATGGTCACTGCAAAGAGTAATTAAACTTGGTCTTGGTAATGCTGCAACTTTAACCGAATATGGTTTTACAAAGGAAACTATTGATACAGCTGTAACTGCAACGGACCCATATACACTGGTTATCAAGCTTGATAAACCCTATCCTTTGGATTTGTTTTTGACGGCAATTGGTGCCAATCGCGTTTCGGTTCTTTTAAATAAGCAAGCTATATTGGCAAATGAAGTTAGCGGCGATTTTGGTAATAAATATTTAGCTACCCACATGGATTGTGTTGGTCCTTATAGATTAATACGTTGGAACCCAAGTGAAGTCGTACAATTACAAGCCAATGATCAATATTGGGGCGAAGCACCCAAGTTAAGCAATATTCTGATTAGACATGTGACAGAAGCTGGAACGCAAAGACTATTGCTTGAAAAAGGTGATGTTGATGTTGCCCGCGACCTTTCCCCCGAGGATATGAGGGATTTGGCAGGCCAGAATAAAATCAATAGTGTACGGACATTGCGTCCACAATTGGTTTTTTTAAATTTAAATAATGGTCATCGCGCATTTTCGCATCCCAAAGTGCGTTTAGCAATGCGCTATCTTATCGATTATCAGGCAATTGCCGATACTGTTATCAAGGATATTGGTATAGCAAGAGCCAGTTTTGTGCAGCTCGGTGCTTTTGGCGCACTTGATGAAAAACAAGGCGAACCTTTTAAACTCGATATTGAAAAAGCAAGATCCTTATTGTTAGAGGCTGGATATGAAAATGGATTTGAAGTGAATATGCTGATTGGCAGCTTGCCCTATACGGCGCCAATCGCTCAATCAATCCAAGATAATGCGAGCAAAGTTGGGATAAAAATAAATATTGAACGCATGGCCAATAACCAGCTTTTCAGCCGTGTGCGCGCTCGTGAATTTGATACTTCCATGATGGCTTGGCAAGCCACCGTTCCCGATGCTCATGGTAATGCCTCGCGTATGCTTTATAATCCTGATAATAGGCCAGATGCAAAACAAAGCATGTATCCAAGCTGGCGTGTTGGTTATTATAATGAAGATGTCAATAAAAAAGTCATGCAAGCTTTATTTGAGAAAGATCGAGAAAAACGTCAACAATTATATTTTGAGCTACAGCGTGACATGTTTGAAAATGGTCCAATAGCATATATATTCCAAAGCTATTACGTCGCAGGGCTTAATAAAAAACTCCATAATTGGACCTGGAATGGGTTTAGAGTTTATTATAATTTAGCACAAAAATAGCAATTATCGTCAGGATAATAATGGGAGGCCTCATGTCTAAATTAAATCATTTTCTAGCTCTTGCCACTATGACTGGATTAACTTTGTCATCTGGCTCACCGCTACAAGCACAAACCCCGCCAAATGCATTAATTATGGCTTGGAATATTGATGCAATTAGCTCTTTTGACCCTGCTCAAACGGTTGAAGTAGTTACGGCAGAAATATTGCAAAATACCTGTGATGCTTTGGTGCAATTTGACCCCAAAGATCCGACAAATGTTTTACCTGCCCTAGCGCAATCATGGGATATTTCCGATGATGCTAAGACCTTGACATTTCATTTGCGTGATAATTTGAAATTTGATGATGGCCGTGTTGCAACCGCAGCTGATTATGCATGGTCTATTCAACGTGTTGTCAAACTTGGCCTTGGTAATGCGGCCACTTTGACAGAATATGGCTTTACCAAAGATAATATTGATGAATTGGTGAGTGCGCCTGATGATCATACATTGGTAATAAAGCTTGTCGATCCTTATCCTATTGATCTTATACTAAGTGCAATTGGTGCCAATCGCGTTACCTATTTACTTGACCGCCAAACATTAGAAAAAAATGCAATGGATGGGGATATGGGGAATAAATATCTTACAACCCATACCGCTTGTGTTGGACCTTATAAATTAATGCGATGGAACCCAAGCGAAGTGGTCTTATTGCAAGCAAGTGACCATTATTGGGGAAAAGCTCCAAAACTTAAACAAGTGTTTATTAAACATGTTTCAGAATCCGGCACACAGCGTCTTCTGCTTGAAAAAGGCGATATTGATGTCGCACGGGATTTATCGGCCGAAGATATTCTTGATTTAGAGAAAAAAGGCAATGTTAATATAGAACGAACCTTACGGCCACAAATGGTTTATATTATGATCAATAATAAAAACCCTATTTTGGCCAATGAAAAAGTAAGATTGGCATTTCGCTATCTTATTGATTATGACACGCTCGGTAAAACCATTTTAAATGGCATAGCCATTCCGCGGGCAAGCTATTTGCCTTTGCAAACATTTGGTGCCTTGGATGAAAGCGAAGGCGAGCCATTCAAGCTTGATTTAGAAAAGGCAAAACAATTAATTACCGAGGCTGGCTATCCAAATGGTTTTGATGCCAATTTTCTCATTGGCAGCTTGCCTTATATGACACCTGTTGCCCAATCAATACAAGATAACGCCAAAAAAATTGGCATTAATTTGAAAATTGAACGAATGGCTCAAGCACAATTGCTCAGTCGCACACGCGGCGGCGAATTTGATACCGCCATTATGGGCTGGCAGTCCAGTGCGCCAGACGGCCATGCTAATTCGTCGCGACATGTTTTTAATCCAGACGCGACCTATACACAAAAGCAAAATATGTATGTGTCATGGCGTGTTGGATATTATGATGAAGAAGCCAATAAAATGGTCAATAAGGCATTATTTGAAACTGATCCCAAAAAACGTGGCGAAGACTACCATGAAATCCAACGATATATGTTTGAGCATGGCCCTATGGCCTATTTGTTTCAAACCTATTATTTGGCAGGGGTCAATAAAAGACTTAAAAATTGGACATGGACCGGATACCAAGTTTATTATGATATGGCTGAAAAATAGGGCTATTTCGTTGTTGTAAATCACCATAAAGGCAAAAATATCAGGTTTTTGTCTTTATATCCCGAATGGAGAATTTTATAATGACATCCATCACCACGCCATCAATACAAGAACAATCGCCTAAAAAAGTAAATTCTAAATTACAGTCCTATCTATTAAAAGTGCTCAAACTTTTTGTTTCTATTTTGATAACATTATTGGGGCTGATAACAATTACTTTTTTTATCGGCCGACTTTTGCCCCTTGACCCTGTTATCGCCATTATTGGTGATAATGCCACCCAAGAAGCCTATGATACCATGTATAAAAGGCTTGGGCTCGATCAGCCGCTCATTGTGCAATATTGGAACTATATCAAAAATATCTGTGTCTTGGATTTTGGTAATGCTTTAACTTCTGGTCGCCCTGTTCTTGTTGATATTGCGCGAGTGTTTCCTGCGACCATTGAACTGGCAACGGTTGCAATTATCATAGGTACGGGACTTGGTATTCCCTTTGGTGTATTATCGGCAATGTATCGAAATTCATTCATCGATTATTTTGTCCGATTTTTTACACTTATTGGTTATTCAACGCCAAATTTTTGGCTTGGATTGATGGCTTTATTATTGTTTTATGCAATTCTTGGCTGGATAGGGGGGCCGGGTAGGATAGATTTCTTATATGAATATTCTTTTGAACCTAAAACCGGATTTATTTTGTTAGACACGGCCATGCAGGGGCAATGGGAGGCTTTTCGTAATGCGTTTAGCCATATTATCATGCCAGCCCTTATCCTCGCTTTCGGCGCTATGGCCTATATTAGCCGTATGACGCGCGGTTTTATGATCGAGCAACTCAATCAAGAATATATCATCACTGCCCGTGTAAAAGGCCTATCATGGGCGCGTACCGTTTGGTTTCACGCCTTTCGTAATGCTGGTGTGCAAATTATCACTGTTGTCGCTTTATCTTACGCCTTTTTGCTGGAAGGCGCGGTGTTAACCGAAACAGTTTTTGCTTGGCCCGGATTTGGTCGTTATCTAACAAATGCACTGTTAGCAGGAGATATGAACGCGGTTATTGGCTGTACATTAATCGTCGGCATATCATTTGTGGCCATTAATCTGCTTTGTGATTTGCTTTATCGCATTTTTGACCCGAGGACACGCTAATCATGACATCGATTAATGATAATAAGTTAGAAAAAAAATCGCTTTATGCTTGGTTGAATGTGCCTGTACCTCAATCGGCATTACAATCCCATGTTCAAAAATCTTATCGTTCTATTTTAAGATTTTGTAGCAATCTTTCGGCCTTATTTGGCTTTTTCATTATTATGCTGATTATATTGGTTGCAATTTTTGCGCCTTGGATTGCAACCCATGATACCACGACAACAGACCTTGCAATGCGCTTGCAGCCACCTTCAACGGCGCATTTTTTTGGTACCGATGAATTGGGACGCGATATATTTAGCAGACTTGTATTTGGTGCGCGCATAACCCTTTACATTGTTGCACTCACGACAATTATCGTTGGGCCGATTGGACTTATAATTGGCGCAACATCAGGTTATTTTGGTGGTTGGGTTGATGTTGTGCTTATGCGTATAGTCGATATTTTCCTTGCTTTTCCAAGCCTTGTTCTTGCTTTGGCCTTTGCCGCAGCTTTAGGCCCCGGCATCGAAAATGCAGTTATGGCCATATCCTTGGCGGCATGGCCACCAATTGCTCGCCTCGCACGTGCTGAAACATTGACCATTCGTTCATCTGACTATGTTTCAGCCGTAAGACTTCTTGGTGCATCACCGCTTAGGATTATTCTTAATCATGTTGCACCTATGTGTATCCCATCAGTGGTTGTACGGTTAACGCTTAATATGTCGGCAATTATTTTGACCGCTGCAGGCTTAGGCTTTTTGGGCTTAGGCGCACAGCCACCCAGCCCTGAATGGGGTGCAATGCTATCCACTGGCCGTGAATTTATGATGACGAGTTGGTGGCTTGCAGCAATTCCAGGTTGTGCAATTTTATTGACTAGTCTTGCCTTTAATCTTTTGGGCGATGGTCTTCGTGATATATTGGATCCACGCAATGGATAAAAATCTTCTCGAAATTAAAAATTTACGCATTAGCTTTCCATCTGTTGGTGGACCAATTGAAGTTGTGCGTGGTGTTAGTTTTGCGTTTGGCAAAGAAAAAATTGGCATAGTTGGCGAGTCCGGGTCTGGAAAATCCATGACTGGCCGCTCATTACTAAAGCTAAATCCAAAGATTGCAAAAGTTAGTGCAGATAAAATGCAATTTGACGATATAGATTTATTGGCCATGAGTGAAAGGCAAATGCGTTCTATCCGCGGTAAGCGCATATCGATGATATTGCAAGATCCTAAATATTCACTCAACCCATTAATGCGGATTGGCGATCAGATTATTGAAGCCTATCGTATGCATTATAAGGTTTCGAAAAAAGACGCGATGGATAAGACGATCGCAATGCTCAATTCGGTACATATTCGTAATCCGGAACATGTTGTAAAACTTTATCCGCATGAAATTTCTGGCGGAATGGGGCAACGGGTAATGATTGCCATGATGCTAATCCCGCAACCAGATTTAATTATCGCCGATGAGCCAACTTCGGCATTGGATGTTACGGTGAGAAGACAGGTTCTTACTGTTTTAGACGAGCTGGTAACCCGTTCAGGCATGGGGTTAATATTTATCAGCCATGATCTTAATATGGTTGCTGATTTTTGTGATCGCGTGTTGGTAATGTATGCTGGCCGTATTATGGAGGATTTACCTGCAAACCAATTAAACAATGCCAAACACCCCTATACGCGAGCTTTGCTTGCCAGCCTGCCACGTCTTGACCATCCGGTCGATCGTTTGGTTGTCCCTCAACGGGATCCATCATGGATTAATGGTCCAACTTTCGTCAACGGCGTTGAAGGAGTTTATTAATGGAAAATAGCAAACTGATCGATATTACCGATTTATCCGTGAGTTTTGGCTATGGTAGCAACTTGGTCCAAGTTGTTCATAATGTTAGTTTTTCGATTGGCCGTGGTGAATCCTACGGCTTGATCGGGGAATCTGGCTGCGGCAAATCAACTATATTACGCGCAATGGCAGGTCTCATTCCTGATTATAGTGGTACTTATAGGCTTAATGGTAAAATCGTTCCTCATCAAAAGGATAAAGGTTTTTTACGGCGTATCCAGATGGTGTTTCAAGATCCATATGCATCATTACATCCCCGTAAAATGGTTCATTCGGTTTTATCAGAAGCATTGACTATCCATAAAATGGACAAGCATGAAGAAAGAGTTATGGATGCGCTTACTGCCGTGGGATTAGGGCCGGCTTTTCTATATCGCTATCCTCATGAGCTTTCTGGCGGCCAAAGACAGCGTATTGCTATTGCGCGAGCTCTTATTATTGAGCCGGAAGTTTTACTTCTTGATGAGCCGACTTCGGCACTTGATGTTTCGGTTCAAGCTGAAATTCTCAATCTTTTAAAAACATTGCGTGAAGAAAAGAAATTGACTTATCTAATGGTTTCCCATGATCTTGCCGTTATTGCCCATATTTGTGACAATGCAGGCATTATGCATCATGGCGTTATACTTGAGGAGCTTTCAAATGATGATATCCGCCATTCACGCGCAAAAATGCCTTATACAAAAGAATTTCTTGAAGCGAGTATCGAGCCAATAGACAAAAGTAAAGTAGACTAGAACCTCAATCTCATTCGTTTTGCAAGGTATTTTAGTTTTTTATTATTTGTGAGATTTTCTAAATGTTGCCGCATGAAAAAGCAAAGCCGTCAAACTTTCGCTTGTTATTGATTGTCAAGGAGGGGCTAATTTCAACCTTGGTATTGAGTTTTTTCATTTATTCAATTGTAAACTAAGTGCTATTAATCAAAGCATTAAACACTATGACCAATTATGGAAAAGCGAGCATTATTCACTGTCGTTTACGCTTAGTACAACAAGAGAATTGAAAACCTATTGTGGGGCCAACTGTTAGTTCGAAAAACAAAACCGTATTTTACACAATATTTGTACCATTTGAAAAAATGAATGGGAAAAAGAAAAATACGTTTTAATTTTTATTAAAGAAGCATTTTTGTTAAGAATTTTAAAAATAGTGATTTATAAATAAAATATAAACAATATATTTCCACAGCTGAAAATTTTAAATAACGGTTAGAGGTAAAAATATGAAATATATTTTAATATTTTTTTTTACTTTAAATATTTATGAAACATATGCGCAAGAAGTTACCGAAAAACAATATAAACATATCATGTCTATTTGTAGTGATGTAACCTCATTTGTTAACAATAATAATGGCGATCTAAAACGAATAAACAAAAAAACATTTATATATAACTCGATTAACGACACTAAAACTTGCCCCGATAATTGTATTACAAATAAATATCTAATTGCCAATGATGTTGTTTTAGCCGGTATTCAATATAAAAAATTTACATGTTTTATGTATAAAATTAATGACAGCAAATATATCTCTGGTTGGGTAAAGACGGGGGATTTATCATCAATTAAGAATAGAAAATATGCTGATAAAGAATTATCGGGAAATTGGATTTCTGATGATGAGTATCGCTATTTAAATATTGATTTGAAGATCATCGATGAAAAATTGCATATGTTTGGTTCCAGTTCTTTTAAGTTTAATAATGACAATAATTTACGAAATTATAATGCTGATGGAATTTTAGAATATGATAGTGGCATATAAAATAAAGAGCGAAAATCCAATTTGTGAATATAAATTCTATCGTTACGGTGCGTATTTATCAGTAATTGATCTAGGTAAATGCTTACCTGGCTCCGAGTTTTCATTAAGCGGAATTTATAAAAAAAATAACAATTAAAACCTGTTGACTAAGCCTGCTAAATTGCACCTTTGTATCATATGGAGAAACTCGGTGGCTGAATTAGAGCGTTTTCCGAATAGTGTGAAGCGGTTTTCGGAAAACGCTCTAAAATCTCACTGCTTTTACTGTGCTGCAACTCCATAAATATTATAACAAGCTTTGGATGTTGCAAGCTAAAACCCGTGTTCCATCTAGCATAATCTGCAAACGGCTATGACCAGCTGTTCTCATTAACTGTTTTAATAAGATCAAATAAAAACAAATAAGGGCTATTCAAATATGTTTGAATAGCCCTTATTTGGCTTTTAACGCTATTTTATGCATTGGTTTTGGGTTAGCGCTATTTCCGCCTTGATGGCATTGGTGAAATAATGCCCTAACCAAGATTTAGGCATTAATTTAAGTGCAATATTGCGCAAATGGAATGTAATGGGGTTATTAGGTACAAACATCGGCGCCATTTTGCGACTTCGCGCCTGCAAACGATTAATAATAGGTCTTAATTGCTGATCGTGATGGGCAAAAGCATGGTTGATATCGCCATATTGCAACAATGCATTGCTTAGCATTTCTACTGAGGCTAAAGCCATGCCAGCTCCCTGTCCTGAAATGAGAGTGAGACAATGGGCAGCATCTCCCAGCAACAGCATATTTTTATTATACCATTTGGGCAAATCAACCATGGTGAGGCTGTCAATCAATAGAGGGGCTTTTTGCTGTTGTGCTTTGGTTAATAAATCGCGTACCTCTTGATTGCTATTTTGGGCAACTTTTGCCAATATTTGATAAGGGTCCATTTCTTTTTGCAAATTTTCCCGATTATCGCGCCAAACATGCATCGCAGCAAGGTTACCATCATGCAAGCCATAATATTCGGCAAGGTGGGCGGGTTCAACATAAGAGAGAAAATCATGATCAAAGGTTTTTGCGTGATCAATGTCATAAACGGCAAAATAATAGCCAAGCGGTTGTAGGCATTTGTCATTTTGATCAAAATATTTTTGGCGTAAACTGGAGCGAAAACCATCACAGCCAAGAATAATATCCGCGCTTATACAATCACCATTATTGAGTTTTACGTCATAGCGATCACAACTATCTTTAATATCCTCTATAGTACTATTAAGGCGTAAATCAGCACTACTGGGTAAAATATCCGCAAGCGCCATGACAAGGTCACTGCGTCTAATGGCAAGATAGGGCAAATCAGCGATAAAATCTTGATAGCGCAAGCGCAAGATTTCTTTACCTTTGCTATTTTTATAAATATTTTCATCAATTTTATAGGAAACTGCATTTAAGCGCTCAAAAAGCCCCATTTTTTTGAGCGTTTCATAGCCAAGGCCAGAAAGCCCCATCATATAGCCTTTGCTACGTAAATGGCTGGCACGTTCGACAATCGTACTGCGCCATCCAGCTTTGTTAAGCCACCAAGCGGCGCTAAGTCCTGCAACACCTGCACCAATAATCACTGCATGGGGTTTTGTCATGATTGCATGTCCTTATCGATATGGTTTTCTAATTTTTTTAAAATAAACGGCGTTAAACAAGCTAAACAGGCTGCCAAAAGAAACGAGCCGCCATAGCCAAAATATTGCGCAAGCAAGCCAGAAATTACCCCAAATATAGCGGCTGTGAGTGCACTTGCGCTTTGAAAAAGGGTAAAATCAACACCAGGTTGGTCTTTTGAGACTAATTGCATCAAGCGCGAATAACTTGTAACAAAGCCTGCCGCCATTAATGCACTTTCAAGCATGAAAATACCAACAATCAATGGCACCGTATAAACTTGGCTTAAAACAAGGCAGGCAATTAAAGAAAGCAGTAATATTTGCAATGCCGCAACAAGGCGCATGGCTTTGCAGCCTCCAAGTCTTTGCGCAATTGCACCGCCAGCTAACGCGCCACTAATACCAGCAACAACGCCGCCGACGCCATTAATTAACCCCACCATACTAAGCGGAATATGTGCATCTACCAAAAATGGGCCAATAAGGGATTGTGTAATCCGCCCTGCCATTTCAAAAGCAATAACAATAAAAAGCCCTAAAACCATATTGGGCCTAGTTAATGCCTTTAATAAGCTTGGCTTTTGCAAAGGAGTTGAATTTATCACTGCTGGTTCTTTGGTGAGCATCATCGGTAGCGATAATAAAGCAATTAAAACTGCCAAAATAATGCAGCCCTTTTGCCAGTCCCATTGATCGCAAATCCATAAAAATAGTCCGCCACCAAAAATCATTCCCAAATAGCCACCGCCAACTTGGGCAATATTGCCAATGCCATATTTTTTAGCGCTTAACTGCTCAATTAAAAAAGCATCACACGCAATATCAGCCGTTGCTGAAATAGCGGCAATAATGCCAAGGACAAGTAAAACAACCGAAATATTTTGAAAGCTGCCAAGAGCTAGCAGGCAAATGACGGTTGCCCATTCGGCTATAACTATTATAAGGCGTGAAAAGCGTTGGCCATTTGGTCCAATGCGAAGATTTTCAATCCATGATGACCAAAAAAATTTAACAACCCAAATTAGCATGATAAGTGAAACCGCACCTATCTGATCAAGGGGGATATTTTGTGCCCGTAGATAGGCAGGCAAGCCCATAAAGGTTAGGCCGCCAACAACACTTTGTGCCGTGTAAATACCACCCGCAGCTACAACGATAGGAAAAACAGATTTATGCGCAAAGAAGTTTGACATGAAACAATCATTCTTGAGATGGCAAGGACAAGGAATTATTTAAGTAAAAAGCGCTAATTATCGCCGTTACATCAAAATTCCTTACGCAGACTAAGACCATAGCTGCGGCCGTTGCCAAGAGTTGCCATTTCAAACAAACCATTATCATAAGCATAGGTTTTATAGCTCTTATCGGCTATATTTTCGATAAACAGCCTTGCGGTAATGTCGTTAACTGTTGCAAAATCCAAACTTGCATCAAATGTGGCAAAGCCATTTTGCCCAATTTTATTTGCTTCATCAAAATAAACCTTGGAATTATAATGGGCAGCAATATTGGCGGTTAAAACACCATTCAATAAATCTTCACTTACAATATAAGCCAAGTTGATATTGCCCTTGAATTTAGGCGCATAAGGAATTTGCTTGCCATCATATTTAAATCCACTATCGAGATCGGTAAAGTCGGTAAATTTAAACCGTCCAAGCGAAGCATTAGCCATGAGAGTAAGGCGGTTTGTTGCACGCCACTGCGTTTCAAATTCGATACCAGTGCTATTGGCCTTGCCAACATTGCGAATATATTGCTGGCCGATGAGCCCAACATAGATTTGTTTATCATTTGAACGAATATGATAAAGCGAAAGGGCTATATCCAAACTATTATCAAAAAGGCTTGACCGCAAGCCAACTTCATAGTTCCAAGCTTTTTCAGGTTCATAAGGATTGGCATCTAATAAGGTGCTAATGCTATGGTTAAAATTACCCGGCTTATAGCCCTTGGAAATAACTGAAAATAGCCGTGTATAATCATTCAATTGATAGCCAATACTAAATTTTGGCTGATAGCTGGTGAAGCTGGCTTGATTGCTAAAATCATAACCCATGCCAGTTTGATAGCTATCAAGGCGTATTGCATCAATTTTCGATTTATCATAGCTGATCCGCAAACCACCAGTTAAATCAAGTTTATCGGTGGCATGATAGGTTAGCTCACCAAAGGCTGCACTACTATAACTACGCACGTGATTACGCGCATCACCATAATAAGGTGCAATAGTGTTTTTACTTCCTTTAAAATTGTCATAGCTGTACCAAAGACCCGCAAGCGCGCTTATTTTACTGCTTTCATAATTTAAACGCAGTTCTTGGCTAAATAATGCATCATCTTGCGGAAAGAGATATCTGGTACCAAAACCAGCTGAAAAATCTCGCGTAACATCACTTCGCTGATATGATGTGATCGAGCTTAGGGTAAAATCTCCCAAATAAGCGTTGATTGTAGCAGACATATTGGTAACATCGCGGCGTAAAAGAGGCCTATCACCATAAAAGCCACTTTCATAAATGCGGTCTTTGATGTCCTTGCTTTTAACATAAAGCTCCTCATGGGATTTTAAACGCTCTTTGGAGTAGTTAAGGCTGATATCAAAATTTTTGTCGGTTGGCGTAAAACGTAGACCAAAACGCCCAAAACCAGTATTTGAACCATTGATGCGTTTATCCCCCGTCGTGCGATCATTAATATCGCCCGAAAAATAAGAATAATTACCAGCAAAGTCTAAAAATACTTGGTCGGGCAGTAACACTAAAGTGCCACCCAATTCTGCTGATGGTACTTGTGGTGAGCCTGTGCCAGCGATATAAAAGCTATTTTTGGTTGGTTTTTTGGTAATAATATTGATAACCCCGCCAAAGGCATTGCCGCCATAAAGACTCCCCTGTGGCCCACGTAAAAATTCAACCCTTTCAACATTATTTAAATTTTGTGACAAAACCGAAGGTAATTGCGGTGTGCCATCGACATAAACCTGTACAGAAGGGTTAAAATAATCCGCCGAATAAAGGCCGCGAATAGTATAATTGCTATAAATGCGATTACCGCGCGTTGTTGCGTAAAAATCTGGCAAGACCTTTTGCAAGTCATCAACGGTTTTAATGCCTTTTTCCTGCAAAGTCTTGCTATCAATGGCCGAGATTGCGCCATCATAAGTTTCAATATTTTGGGCACGCTTAGCAGAGGTAATAACAATCGTATCAAGCGTTGTGCTGCTGTTGGCACTTTCATGCCCATTTGTGTTTTGCTGAGCCATAACGAAACTTGTTGATAAAGCAGCAAGACAAAAGCCAAGGGACAAATGACCAGCAGGCTTTAAGATTGAACGCATTAGATTTCTCACTTTTGATGACATAACTTCGCAAATAACTTGATTACATTAATCAAGTTATGGCATGATGCGCTAACACAAATGGTACTAAAAATAACGCAAATAGGACTAAATTGATGAGCAGTTCGTTGAATCCAGCAATTGATTGCGATATTGAAACGCCGTTTAATATTGTGGTCAATGGGGAAAGTGATTGGAACAGCAACCTCTTAACCGATGACACTGTTTGGCAACACCAGTCTTTATATCAAAGCCGCGAAAGTGATATTCTCATCTATTCATTGGATGGCACGCCCAAGCACGATGTAATTTTAGAAGCCTCTGGCCCATCGACCTTTTCCTTGTCGTTTTTCTTACATGGTAAGGGAACGCTATGTGTTGATGGCGCAGATCCCTTCGAGCTTTCCCATGGTAAAGCAGTGCTATTTGCAAGTGATGGTTTTTGCCATGGTAGGGATATTTTGCGGAAAAATGCGCGGCTTTTTGTGGTGGATATTCGCTATGGCAAATCCATATTAGAAAAATTAGGGGGCATCTCACTTGCCCGCTTTGCCGGCTCGCTAATTGATGGCCATAGCCGCCCCGATCAAAAGGTGTTTTTAGTACCTTTGCCGAACTCGGAAGAATTATATCCAATTATTTTATCTATTTTAAACTGCAATTTACAAAATGGGCAATTGCGCGATATCTATCTTTATAGCAAGGCAATTGAAGCCTTAAGTATCGCCTTGAAAATTGCTGAAAATGCTAACAAAGGCAGTGCGTTAAAAGCCTTAAACCAGCGAGAAAAACAAAAGCTTACCCAAGCTTTACACCTTATTGAAAATAATTGTGGCTTTGATTGGAGCATTAGCCGTCTTGCCAAACAAGTTGGCTTGAATACACGAAGGTTAAAGGAAGCATTTCGTTTGACTATTGGTCGCTCAGTTCACGCGCATCTCATTGAAACACGAATTGAAACCGCAGCAGAACTTTTATTAAACGACTATTCGGTGACAGAAGCTGCCCTTGCTGTCGGCTATGAAAATCTAAGCCATTTTAGCAAAATTTTTAAATCGAAAAAAAATATTCTACCAAGCCAATATCGAGCGCAAAATGGCATAGCAAGCCATTACAACCAAGCCTATCTTGATAGGTAAAACGCTATTACTCAAATTTAATCGGAGAATATGAAATAATTGTTTAACTATGGCTTTACCATAAGCTATTATCAATTATATATTTTAAAATGCTAATTGGTATCGTTTTTTATAAAAAACCTTTTTGTTTGCCGCAATAGTCTGTCGCATATTTTTTACAATTATTATGCGTATATTAAAGTTTAGCGATGCTTATCGCATGATAAATATCTTTATCACCTATAGTTAAAGACCAAACAAACAAAACCTCACCTTAAATCAATCAGGTTATATCTTATAATAATCTCACCTGTTTTTTCTTCACACATTCCAACATATAGTCTATTATTTTTTATAGATTTATAAAATATCTTACAAGGATAGCGCGGTATATCATAAATATATTTTTTTGGCTTTATAGTCAACGGAAATACATCAATAGGCGATTCTAAATTTTTAAAATTTTTGTTTAAATATTCTAGCAATAGATGATAATGTTTTTTATCATATACATGCCACTGTAGAAGCTTTGTTTCCCAGTTATAACTACATCGCATCATGGACGTTTCTATAATATTTGCAGATATTCCATTATTTTCTAACTCAATTATATTTTTTTAAATACTGAATCAATCAATCTCTTTGTGGGTGAAGATTCATCTATCGAACAGTCCGTATAGGACGGATTAACCTTAAGTTCTAAGCTAAAATCAATTGCGTAAGCGTTAGAACATATAAAAATAGGTAAAACATATAATAGAAATTTTTTCTTTGTCATTTTATACCTCAAATATTTAATTTCGTTCAAAACAAAAATTGGTAATCTGTAAAAATATAATATTTCGCAATGGAAAATTAGTGCCAAAAAAAATCATTAAGTTTAAATAACTTTCTAGCTTGAAAATACTTTACTTATTTTCCTAACGCTTTGTAAAACACCGCCTTTATGTTGCGCCCTGTCCATTTAGCGCCGAGAATTATTTCTCTTAAGCGTTGCCAGCTTTGCTATTTTTTGATCATCGTATAAAATGTGACACTTTAGATTTAAAACTTGTAGCGAGTTTGTTTTACGCAAACCATATTTGCAACAAAATATTTTGTTGATTTAAAATACTAATTTAATTTGGCGCTTTAGTAGGGGAAATATATGGAAGCGAATATAAAATCATATGTTTTAAGTATATTTTTAGGGACAGCTCCATTTATTGCTACTCTTATTATATGGCTTTTATGGGAAATTTCGGGTTACCGTTGGCATGAAACAGATATCCTCGTTTCCTGCATTTTGATGCTCTTAATTGCTGTTATAGCGGTTGAATTATATTTAATTGGTATTCATGTCTTGGTATTTTTTACTGTTAAGCAGTTTGGCTTTCAAGCTATTAGGGAAGATCGTAGCCTTGGAACAATAATTTTCTATGTGGCACTGGTTAACATGGTAAGTTTATTACCCATTTTAATTTGGCTTTTTACTGATAGGCGAAATCAAAATTTTGCTTTAGAAGAAATTTCGGTTTTCTTAGCAATATTATTCATAATTATGGGCTTTTTTATCGGTGCGATTTACTGTTGGTTAATTAAAAAACAAAAAGCAATAAACAATGATATTCAACGTTAATTCATGTTAAAATGGCAATGTGGCGGGATTTATAGGCTAATTATCAAACGCTTTATTTTTAATGATTATGCTATAGTATATGTTATATTATCATATAGAACCATAAAACCACATTTTAATTCACTATTTGGAGTGGTTATGAGATATTATATTCGTTTAGTACTTTTGGTTGGCTTTATAGTGTCATCTTTACCTAATAATGGTTTTGCTAGCGATATTCCTAACGATGAAAGCTCTGCCACTCATGCTGCGGATAGCAATATCATCAGCAATGATAAAGTTCGCGATTTTTTAACGGCATTAGTTGATGATAGTATACGCTCTTCGCAAGATACTCCGGGTTTGGGATCTCATCTTTTTTATATTCCAGGTGTATTAACTCCAAATTATAGCTTTACTTTGGATGAATTGGTTCAAAGTCTCGCACATGATGAGACGCCAAGAGGGAAATATGATTTCGCGGTTGTTAATATTACGGCACATTATCTTAAAAGCGTAAAGGCTAATAAAGACATTACATATTTTGAATTAACTACATTCAATAATGAAATTGTTATTGCTAAGGCCTATCTTAGCGAATTGGGTATGAGCCAAAGCCATGATTACCAAAAGGGACAAGAAATTACCTTGCAGTGTGAAAATCCGCAAAAAGCTGATTACATAGTCTTTTCACAATGTCATAAATTGGTTGAATTACCCGAAGATATTCGGGCTTATTCTAGAAATGTTATTGAACAATACTTGGCAGGCCACGATATATCGTCTTTATTGGTAGATGATATGGAAAATAATCCGGCTGAAAGTCTTTTTCTATTTGGCTATTTAGCTAATCTTACTCCAATGGACGAAAAATGTTACGAAATCGGTAATTTGTCGCAATGTGCTGAGATGAAGACGCTTTTCAGTTTATTGAACAAAAATAACGAACGCGATAAGTACCACCAAGCATACGAAAAAGCCAAAAAGTTTTATCATTTACCTTAAATTTTAGGCGAATGACCTATTACAATGCGCTTTTACTTTAATTGGTCTAAAATTGTTTTAGCTCTTTCGCTGCCTTGTTCGGACGCACGTGTTAGCAATTTTATCGCCTCTGCATCGTGTTTTATTGGGTCATCACTATTTTCGTTAATACGTTGTATAAAACGTTGTGAATCAATAAGTTTTTGCTCGGCGGCTCGTTCTAACCATTTTAAGGCAAGTTTTTTATCAACTGGCACCCGCTTACCTTCTTCATATATGGTTGCTAAAAAATATTGGCTATTGCTATCGTTTTGATTTGCAGCACGTTCCAACCATTTTAATCCTTTGGCGGTGTCAATTTTTATATCTTCGCCTAATAAATACATCATGCCTAAACTTCTTTGCGCACCGATATGTCCTTGGTTGGCTGCTAATTCAAACCATTTTAGTGCTTCTGCACCATCTCTTTTTTTTTCACCAAAACCATATCGATAGGAAGAACCAAGCTGATACTGTGCCGAAGGATCGCCTTGTTCTGTTGCCTTTTGGTATAAAATTCTACTTTTTTCAGTTTTGGTAAAATATGAAATGAGTGAAATTATTGTTATAGCCAATGTTATTACGTTAATTATGGGAGCTATTCTTTTCATGGTCTTACTTATTATTTTTAAAAAATGATATATTATCGCTTTAGAAACAGTAAACTACGCTATATAAAGTTGTATAGAAAAAAGAGCGGCTTAATACAGCAGCCTCTTTCCAAAATCACAGTAAATATTAAAAAAAGTTTTGTAAACTACAAAAAATTTATAAAAACCGCCAGATTAAAACTAACGGTTTAAGTTTTTTTATTCAGTAAACCAATAAATACGTGTTTTAAGTCTTTAACAATGCGTTTATTAGCAAAATTTAACACTGATTAGAACTTTGATCTAAATCCTAAGGTGGCGTTAAACGTGTAGCTATTGCCAAAATCGCTAAAGCTGGTACGGCCATCAACTTCCCCATAAATGGAATAGCTATCATCTTTCCAATTATAGCTTAAGCCAGTGCCCAAACCACCCCAAAACCGATCTGTGCGATTGCGGAAATAAACCTTTGTCACACTGATTTCAGTGCCATTTAAGAAATCGTAATAAAGATTACCAATAGCATAGGCTTTTAAACGACGTATGTCGCCAGTTGATGATTGCCAAACTTTTGTATGATCAAATGACATACCTAGCCTTGCGGTTAAAGCATCACCGTCATGGCTTTGTACATAGCCTTGATACTTATCCGAAAAACTATTAAAATCCACGCTATTATAGGATAGTTGTGCTTGCGGCGTAATCGTCCATTGATTGTTCAAAGCGATTTTTTTACCAGTTTCAATGCTTAGACTGTAGCCATTGCCGTGGTTGCCATTTGCCAATTTTTGATTTGGCAACCATTTAGAGCGCAGATCGCTATCAAACCACATAAGTTGAGCAACACTGTCGATGTAAACTTCATTATTGCCATACCATGTGAGGGTACCGCCAAAGCCATATCCTGTCGTTTTAATATCGCCTGCGCCAAAACGCGAAGAAATGTCAGCTTTTGCGTTGCCATATTGGAAATAAACGCCGCCAATCAGTTTGCCGTTAGAAAAGCTTTGATTATAAAAATCTAAGCCAAGCTGCATTTTTAACAAATCAATATCATAATTTGATTTTGTTTTACTTACATGGGAATTAACATGGCCAGTTAATCCCTCTGCTCTCATCCAAAAGCCACGACCTTCAGTTGTTGCGGCAAAATTTTCCTCGCTATTTGACAAAAGCCATTGGCGATTGCCTACGCGTTGTTCAAGCGTGCCTAAATTATTTAAACGCTGTAGAATTTGCGGATAAATTTCATATATCGGTACTGTTGGTGAATAGACCGGCGTTAAAACTGGCTTTGGTTGAGGCTCGGGTTTTGGTTCTGGCTCTGGTTGGGGCTTAGGTTCTGGTTTGGGTTCAGGTTTTGGTTCTGGAGTAGTATAAAGAGAACGTAAATACCAATCGCCAGCAAAATCACCTGCCAAATTTCCTGCATAAAGTGAATAGGCATAAGCGCCGGCTGCAACAGCCACTCTTCCTTCAAAACTATAATCACCAACCATTGTGAAATTGCTTGTTTGAGATGTGCCGTCAACTTGGATAAGTTGAATACCATTACCTGTGGTTAGCGCACCCAATCCATCACGATTGATGACATAAACGCTTGTTGCACCGCTTGCATTACCGGTAATATGCAAAAAGTCAGTGGCTGAATCATCAAGACCAAGCACCGTATCAAAAATTATTTTGCCTCTTGTGCTTGTATAATCGCCATTAATTGTCAGCAAGCCGATATTATTGTCGCCTGGCTTAATTGTGCCATTATTGACAGTGCTGCCAACAATGCCCAAGCCTTCAAGCGTGCCATCTGCAGTAATGTCAAGTGTGCCACCTAATTGACCATTTACCACAAGCGATCCACCGGTGATATTTGTTTCACCAATAAAATTGCTACTATCTGCTGTAAGTTTAGTGCGACCAGAAAACTGATTTATCGTTCCCTTAGCAATGCTCGTTGCAGCTGAAGTTAATTGGGCATTAAAAATATAATCTGTAGCATTATGATTAAAATTAAGTGTTGCATTGCCAAGATTAATGTTTGGCGTATCAACAATTCCAGGAGCAATTGCCGCATCACCGGCTTTTGCACCAATATTTAAACTTGCAGAAGACGCACCTTCTGCTGCCATATAAATAGTATCTTGTGCTTTTAGCGTTGCATTATCGTGAAGGGTTACGCTTGCCGTGCCAGCTTTTGCTATATAAATATTAGTTGCAGAAGCTACAACAGAACCATCACCAGCAATATCGACACTTGCAGAACTGCCATCATTTACCGCAAAAATTAAATCATTCGCGGTTGAAAAAACACTTGCATTATTAAGAGTAAAAGTGGTTTGGCCGGCAATTGAAATAGCTGCCCCGCCAGTCGCATTAAACTGTGCGCCATTATCTAAATTGATTTGCGCATTGGCACCAACCTCTTGTGCGGAGTAGAAATTTTGTACAAAAACCGCACCATTATTATCGACATTGAATATACCAGTGCCACTTTGTGCAACCAAAATATTTGCATTATTAACGTTTAATAAAGATCCTTCGCCATCAATATTAACTGTACCGGTAATACCAGCTTCGCGACCAACAATTATATTTTGATCCGTATTGCTAAATTGCAGCTCACCACCATTAACAATATCAAGGCGGCCATTACCTTGGCTACCAATCCAAAAATCATTGCTGCTGCCACTTATTTCAAGTTTTGATCCAGCGTCAGAAATTGTAAGATGTCCAGAAGAGCCAGTTAATACACCAATTTGGCCATATTTTGCTTGTACATAACCACCATCTAAAATAGACATTGTGGTACTATTGCCAGCAGCAGCCCAGCCTAAATAAAGGGCGTCGCTAATATTAATTTGCGAGCCTATACCCGTTACAGTGATAGAAGCGGGCGAATTTATCCCAGATATGAAAGTTGCATTGAGGTTAACAATACCAGTATCTGCTGAGCTTGTTCCAACCTTTAACGTCCCATCTATATCTAAATTTTCGTTAACCACCCAAGGTGTTGATGTATTTCCTGTAGGTGAAACTGTTATTGTATCAGTAGCACCAATATAAGCACCAAATGCAAAGCTCTTACTTAAAACAATTAGGGATGCCCCATAAAACAACTTAAAAAAATTTGTTTTAGCCTTTTGTTTAAAAGTATTTGCGGTATTCATGCACTCATTCCTAATATTTATATAGTTTTACCTATTAATATAATAAAATGATAATGCAACAATTTAAAAATTAAAAATTTTTATTAGTAATTGCTAAAATTATATATCTTTCGAATAGGCCGACAATTAACGCGTTAATTTTATATCACGCCGTTATGAGCGATATATTTTTCCACAGGGTAAAAGCATTATCCTATGTTAAGGCTCAGATTTTATGAAAGGCTCTAAGCTACTTGCTTTAGGCTTTACCGCATTATGTCTTGGCATTTTTATTGCCGGTGCCGTAAAATTAAGCTGGAGCGAAAAAGAAATGCTTGCCATGTTTATTATCATGGCAATTGGCGTTGGAATTATTTCCAAAATGCGGGCGGATGCTATTGCATCAAGCTTTTTAAAAGGCTGTGGTCAATTAGTGGGCGGCGCTTTTGTGGTTGGTCTTGCCCGTGCTATAGCGATTATTCTTGATCAAGGTTTGATCTTGGATACAATTGTTTACCATGCTGTTGGTCTTCTTGACGAATTGCCACGCTCTATGACAGCTATTGGCATGTATGCAAGTGCGATGATTATGCATTTTTTCATTTCATCTGGCTCAGGTGAATCTGCTGTTCTTATTCCTGTATTCACGCCTATTGGCGACGTGTTGGGCATTACCCGCCAAACTACAGTGCAAGCAGTTATCTTTGGTGAGGGTGTTGTTAATTGTATTAATCCAACATCAGGAGTTTTGATGGCAATTCTTGCCACAACGCAAGTATCTTTTACCAAATGGGTTAAATTTATTATGCCATTGGTCATCGTTTGGGGATTGATTGCTGCTGTAGCACTTGTCATTGCTGTTGAAATGAATTGGGGCCCGTTTAAGTTTAAATAATGTATAAACTTATTTATTAGAAGAAAAATTGAGTCCGTTATTGCAATTGAAAGTAATAGTGGTTTTTTATTATTTGTTTAATAATTAGGCTTGAGAAGCAAGTTGGCAGTTTCAACTAATCTCCGCATGATTAATGGCAATCAAGGATTATGAAATTGCTGTAACTTTGAGTGCCGCTAACGCGCATGATGCGTTAGAACGCTTAAAGCCACAAGGTGAATAAATGAAATTGTTATATTATTGTTTTAGACAAGCTATTTTTCTGTTGGCCGTTTTGTTTATCACAGGGCAAACCAATGCGGCCGACTTTCCATTAAGCCCAGAGGGTATATGCTATGAGCAGCGCATTTTTGAAAAGCAAGAGCTCAGAAAGCGCTATGAGATTTGCTTTGAACCTGATGTGCTTAGGTTTTGTGATTCACTTTATGGGCCGCTTATAGACAATCGCCGTCTTCTCGATCTTGGATGCAGCGAACTTGGTGCTTGGCATATCAAAAACAATATTCTCTATTTCAAAGTTAGGGAAACTAATTTTTCTTCGCAATGTGAAATAAAAATAGAAAATGATGGCATCACCTTAAGCGGTTGCTCTGATTTTGATAGATTTCCAGGTAAATGGCAGCCTTCGCCGCAAGACTAAGTTTTGATAAAACAACCGCTTTGGCAAGCGGTTGTTTGGAAAAATAAACCAAAAAAATCTAGCCAAAAAGCTTGTTCATGGTTTTGCTATACGTTTTAAATATTTCATCACGCGCAATGTGTTTGCCATCGCGCACAACTTCAACGCCATTAACCCAAGTGCTTTTAACGTCCACCGTACGCGCAAAAATCCAATTGTCTAAAATTGCGTCTTCCTTAATCCAATCTTGACCTTTTAAATCAAGGGCAACAAAATCGGCGCTATTTCCGCATTTAATCGCGCTTTGGCTTCTTAGTGCTTGATCGCCGCCCTTAACCGCTTCATCAAATAAATGCCGGCCATTGGAGCCTAAAGGTTTGGCGATTGCATTGCGCATATGAGTTTTTAGCCGCACGGAATATTCAAATTGGCTGAGTTCATCCGCAACGCTAATATTAACATTGGAGTCGCTGCCAATGCCAAAACGGCCACCATGTTCCATAAAGGGCAGGGCGTTAAAAATACCATCACCAAGATTACCTTCGGTTAGCGGACAAAGACCAGCAATTGCGCCAGATTTTGCTATATTAACGGTTTCATCTTCTGTTAAATGGGTGGCATGGATCAAGCACCAATTTTCATTAACCTTAAAGCGGTTTAACAGCCATTCCACTGGCCGCTCGCCACTCCATGCAACGCAATCATCAACTTCTTTTAACTGCTCGGCAATATGGATATGGATTGGATTACCATCAGCAAGTGGCAAAATTTCCTTTAACTCATCTTCTGTTGCGGCGCGTAAGCTATGGGGCGCGATGCCAACAATGCTTTTTTCAAGATTTTTTGCATGACTCCGGCATGATTGAACCAGTTTTGCAAAGCTCGCTGTGTCATTAATAAAACGCTTTTGCCCGTCAACTGGTGTTTGGCCACCAAAACCAGCATGGGCATAAAATACTGGTAGGAGCGTTAGATGGATACCGCTTTTTTGCGCAGCATTGCAAATGCGGCCGGCCATTTCACCAATGTCACTATAGGGCTTGCCGTCAATATCATGATGCAAATAATGAAATTCGCCAACACGGGTAAAACCAGCTTCCAACATTTCGATATAAAGCTGTGATGCAACGGCTTCCACCTCGTCAGGATTCATAGCAAGGGCAAGGCGGTACATTTCATTGCGCCAGCTCCAAAAACTATCAGGCGTTGCGCCACGCCGCTCAGTATAGCCTGCCATGGCACGTTGAAAAGCATGGGAATGCAAATTGGGCATGCCGCTTACCAGCACCTTATAATGCGCGCCTGTCTGCTGCGGATTTACATCATAGGCATTTTCATCAATTGCGGTAATTGAGCCATTTTCAATGCTGATCGCGACATTTTTTTGCCAGCCCTTAGCGATTAATGCGCTATCTGCGAATATTTTTTGCATCCTATCCTCCACTTGTTCACAATTTTGTATTGTTCATATTTTTGTCAGCGCAGTCTTTTAACCTTTTGTATCAGCGTTATTTTTAACGCCAATAGTGGCTAAAATATTCACTTTTTAAAATTTTGGCAGGGTTTAAAAATAAATTTGATTTGAATTTAAAAACTTTCTACTTGCCAGATTTTTAATATGTATATACATTATAACAAAAATAGGGAGGCTTCAATGGGAAAAATCATTCCATTTACCACTTCTGTGCCGCAACATCATGTATTTGCCGGCAATGATATTCTTTTCAAAAATGTGTCTTTAATGACAATGGTCGCCTCTTCGTCTGGGGCATCTGCGCAAAACAGCGCGTCGGATTCCCATTTAGGCATTATTAAAAATGGTGCAATCTTTGTAAAAGATGGTTTGATAGCCTTTGTGGGCTCTGAAAATGACTTGCCAGCCATAAACAGCGATCATGATATTATTGATCTTGGTGGCCGTTGGATGAGCCCAGCATTAATTGATTGCCACACCCATATTATTTATGGCGGCAACCGCGCCAAAGAATTTGAAATGCGCACTTCTGGCGCAAGTTACGAAGAAATTGCCCGCAGCGGTGGGGGCATCGTGTCGACCGTGGGGTCGACACGAGCGTTAACGGTCGATGAAATGGCAGCAACATCACTGCCACGTCTTGACCAATTGATTAATGAAGGTATCACCACAATTGAGGTAAAATCGGGCTATGGGCTGGATATTAAAAGCGAGCTTGATATGTTGCGCGCTGCCCGCAAGCTAGAAGCTTTACGTCCGATAAAAGTGCGTACCACTTGTTTAACCGCCCATGCAACACCGATTGAATATAAGGGGCGCAATGCTGCTTATATTGACGAGGTGGTGTTACCCGTCCTTGAACAAGGCGCAAGTGAAGGTTTGATTGATGCGGTTGATGCATTTTGCGAAAATATCGCCTTTTCACCGCAAGAGTTAAAGCCAGTTTTTGACAAGGCAGTAGCCTTGGGCTTGCCCGTAAAGCTTCATGCCGAACAATTGAGCAATCTTGGCGGCGCAAAATTTGCCGCTTCCTATGGGGCGCTTTCGGTTGACCATATCGAACATTTGGACGAAGAAGGTGTTGCAGCAATTGCAAAATCCGGCACGGTAGCGGTTATATTGCCGGGGGCTTATTACACCATTCATGAAACAAAAAAGCCACCTATTGCACTTTTGCGCCAATATAATGTGCCAATTGCGGTGGCAACTGATTGTAACCCCGGCACATCGCCCTTAACATCGCTCTTACTCACCATGAATATGGCGGCAACCTTGTTTGATATTCGTGTTGATGAATGTTTAGCAGGTGCCACCCGTGAAGCTGCTCGCGCCCTTGGATTATTGGAAAGCCGTGGCACTTTAGAAGTAGGCAAACGCGCAGATCTTGCCATTTGGAATATTGATGAACCGGCCGAGCTTGTTTACCGCATTGGCGCAAATCCGCTTCATGCGCGTTATATTTCAGCACAATAAATAAAGTTTAAAAAACAAAATTTTTAGGAAAATGTCCAAATTGGACGGGAGGTAAAAATGACAATTACTTTAAGACCGGGTGAAGTAACCCTTGAACAAATTAGCGATATTTACTGGAATGGAACAAGCGTTAAACTTGATCGTAATTTTGATGCAGCAATTGAAAAAGGCGCCGCACGCATTGCAGAAATTGCCCAAGGTAATGAGCCTGTTTATGGCATTAATACCGGCTTTGGCAAACTTGCCTCTATCCGTATTGATGCAAGCGACGTTGCAACCTTGCAGCGCAATCTTATCCTTTCCCATTGCTGCGGTATGGGTGCGCCGTTAAGTCGTGACATTGTTCGCCTTATCATGGCATTAAAATTGGTGTCGCTTGGCCGTGGTGCTTCGGGCGTGCGTCTTGAGCTTGTCCGCCTCATTGAAGATATGCTGGAAAAAGATGTAACGCCGCTTATTCCTGAAAAAGGTTCAGTCGGCGCATCGGGTGATCTAGCGCCACTTGCCCATATGGCGGCGGTGATGATGGGCGAGGGCGAAGCTTTCTTTAAGGGCGAGCGCATGAGCGGTGCAAAAGCCTTGGCACTTGCTGGTTTAAGACCAGTTATTTTGCAAGCAAAGGAAGGCTTGGCACTCATTAACGGTACGCAAACATCAACCGCACTTGCCATTGCTGGCTTGCTGCGTGCTTACCGCGCATCTTGCACCGCGCTAGTGACTGGTGCTTTATCAACCGATGCTGCTATGGGTTCATCTGCGCCATTCCATCCAGATATTCACACACTTCGCGGCCATTATGGCCAGATTGCCACGGCACGTACCGTGCGTGAATTGCTTATTGGTTCGCAAATTCGTGTTAGCCACTTGGAAAATGATGAGCGTGTGCAAGATCCTTATTGCATTCGTTGTCAACCACAGGTTAATGGTGCGGCGGTTGATGTATTGCGCCACTGCGCTAACACTTTAGTCATTGAAGCCAATGCGGTTACCGATAATCCATTGGTATTGAGCGATAATAGCGTTGTTTCAGGTGGTAATTTCCACGCTGAGCCGGTGGCTTTTGCTGCCGACCAAATTGCCCTTGCAGTTTGCGAAATTGGTGCCATTGCACAGCGCCGTATTGCCTTAATGGTTGACCCTGCGCTTTCTTTTGGCTTACCAGCCTTTTTGGCGGCAAAGCCGGGCTTAAATTCAGGCCTAATGATTGCCGAAGTAACATCGGCGGCATTAATGTCTGAAAATAAGCAAATGGCGCATCCTGCTTGTGTTGACTCAACTCCAACATCTGCCAATCAAGAAGACCATGTGTCGATGGCTTGCCATGGTGCACGCCGTTTACTTGCCATGACTGAAAATCTGTTTTCAATCCTTGGTATTGAATTATTAATGGCAGCGCGCGGCGTTGAGTTCCGTGGTCCCTTAACCACTAGCCCACAATTGCAAAAAGCAATTGCGCATTTGCGCCAAAGCGTGACGTCACTTGAGGTTGACCATTATATGGCACCAGACCTTGAAGAATGCCGCCGCATTGTCGCATCGGGTGAAGTGGTTGGCCTGTTTGACCAAGCAATATTCCCAGTTTTGAAGGACTAAGTGCAATGGATGTCTTTGAAGTCAAACAAGGCACATCACCGCTTATCTTGGCCTTTCCTCATACGGGTACTTTTGTGCCCGATGATATCGCCGCCAATTTAAACGATACCGGCCGCTTGCTTACCGATACCGACTGGCACATTCATCATTTATATGATGGGCTGGTGGATAATGTCACTACGGTTCGCGCGTTATTTCATCGCTATTGCATCGATGCCAATCGTGATCCAACTGGGGTTAGCCTTTATCCCGGGCAAAATACCACAACGCTTGTGCCATTAACCGATTTTGATGGCAAAGACATTTGGACAAATGCCCCTGATATGGAAGAAGTAGAACGGCGCAAGCAATTGTTCCACACGCCTTATCATAATGCTTTGGCGGCGGAAATTGCACGGGTAAAGGCCAATCATGGCTATGCAATCTTATATGATTGCCATTCCATTCGCTCGCATATTCCATTCTTGTTTGATGGCATTTTGCCAGATTTCAATGTTGGCACCAATGAGGGGCAAACCACCACCGCCAAAATGGAACAGGCGGTAATGGCTGTGCTCAACCAAGCAAGCAATTATAGCCATGTGTTAAATGGTCGCTTTAAAGGCGGTTGGACTACGCGCCATTATGGCAAGCCGCAAGACAAGGTGTTTGCCATTCAAATGGAGCTTGCCCAAAGCACCCATTTGCAACAGGAAACATTGCCCTTTGCCTATGATGAAGCCAAGGCAAAAGCATTGCGCACACCGTTAAAGGCGGTGCTTGAAGCGGTGATTGCCAATTGCGCTTAATTTGTTGCGCTTGAAGAAGCATAAGCATTTGAATTTAAATTTATAATTAAACTCATATAGAACTTTTGGAGGAGTAAAAATGACCAGCAATCCACGTCATAATATCCGCGAAATCCGCGCCCCACATGGCAGTGAAATCAGCGCAAAAAGCTGGCTAACTGAAGCACCTTTACGCATGTTGATGAATAATCTTGACCCTGATGTTGCTGAAAACCCCAATGAATTGGTGGTTTATGGTGGTATTGGTCGCGCTGCTCGCACATGGGCAGATTATGACAAGATTGTTGAAACTTTGCGCAGCTTAAATGATGATGAAACCTTGTTGGTGCAATCAGGTAAGCCAGTTGGTGTTTTCCGCACCCATAAGGATGCGCCGCGCGTTTTAATCGCCAATTCTAACCTTGTCCCCCATTGGGCTAATTGGCAGCATTTTAATGAGCTAGACCGCAAGGGCCTGATGATGTATGGCCAGATGACGGCTGGTTCATGGATTTATATCGGCTCGCAAGGTATTGTGCAGGGCACTTATGAGACCTTTGTTGAAGCTGGCCGCCAACATTATAATGGCGACTTAAAAGGCAAATGGGTGCTAACTGGCGGCCTTGGTGGCATGGGCGGCGCACAGCCTTTGGCAGCGGTTATGGCAGGGGCTTCATGTCTTGCTATTGAATGCAATCCAGATAGTATTGATTTCCGTCTTCGTACCCGCTATGTCGATGCAAAGGCTGAAACCCTTGATGAAGCAATAGTAATGATTGATAAATGGACAAAGGCTGGTGAGGCAAAATCGGTGGCGCTGCTTGGCAATGCGGCTGAAATTTTGCCAGAAATGGTCAAACGCGGCATCCGCCCCGATATGGTAACCGACCAAACCTCCGCCCATGACCCAATTAATGGCTATTTGCCCATTGGTTGGACAATGGCGCAGTGGAAAGAAAAGCGCGAAAGCGCACCACAGGAAGTCGAAAAAGCCGCCCGTGCTTCGATGAAAGTGCATGTTGCAGCCATGCTAGATTTCCACCATGCCGGTATCCCAACTTTTGACTATGGCAATAATATCCGCCAAGTTGCCAAGGATGAAGGGCTTGAAAATGCCTTTGATTTCCCCGGCTTCGTGCCTGCCTATATCCGCCCCTTATTTTGCCGTGGCATTGGGCCATTCCGTTGGGCTGCGCTTTCAGGCGATCCAGAAGATATTTATAAGACCGATCAAAAGGTCAAGGAATTATTGCCAGACCATAAAGAGCTACACAACTGGCTTGATATGGCACGCGAGCGTATTTCTTTCCAAGGCTTGCCAGCCCGTATTTGCTGGGTTGGTCTTGGTGACCGTCACCGCCTTGGTCTTGCCTTTAACGAAATGGTTAAAAATGGCGAATTGTCAGCACCAATCGTTATTGGCCGCGATCATTTGGATTCAGGCTCGGTCGCTTCACCTAACCGCGAAACCGAAAGCATGAAAGACGGATCAGATGCCGTATCCGATTGGCCATTGTTAAACGCATTGCTAAACACGGCATCAGGTGCAACATGGGTATCCTTGCATCATGGCGGCGGCGTTGGCATGGGCTTTAGCCAACATTCGGGCATGGTTATTTGTGCAGACGGCACGGATGACGCAAAGCGCCGCATTGAGCGCGTTTTATGGAACGACCCAGCAACAGGCGTTATGCGCCATGCCGATGCTGGTTATGACATTGCGATTGAATGCGCCGGCGAACATAATCTTCGCTTGCCATCTATTTTGGATAACTAGAGTAACAAATCCTCCCAAGGAGAAAAGCCCCAAGGTAAAACTTGGGGCTTTTTGTTATTTTAATTTTTCAATATCAAAATTAAAATCTAATTTTTGTTTAAACCAACCACTATGTTCTACTAACCCATGCAATTCTTCTTTTTCAAAGCCAATTTTGTTGAAAATTACTAACCTAAAGCAACATTCGAGTTTAATCATCAAATTAACGAAGTCTAAACTATTTTTTAATTTGCTTATAGTATGACCATGGGTATAAATATTCCTTATCCTAAAAATCACCCTTAAAAAGGTCTCAAGCGCTTCTTCATTTTGCCATTCGCGTGTTGTTCCATATAATAATTTGGTTAAAATATATTTGGGCGGCAAGCCCATGACATTGCCTAATTTGGAGGATAATAAATCCTGTTCTTTTGTATTAAGGAAAGGTAAAAGGCGTTTTTTTAAGGCATCCAGCTCACTCTTTTGGGCATCTTTTTCTTTCAGCAAGACTTTATCTGTTTTAAGGGTATAGTTTGCGAGCACTTCAAAAGCTTGCATTAATTTCAAAAATTTACTAGCCAATTTATCATATTTAGTTTCTTTGTTTGATATGAATAAGTCTATGGCATAACCTATATCATCGCAAATTTTAAACCACTTTTGTAGGCGCGCAACTATAGTCTTTTCTACATTGCTATATATAAATAATAATTTTTGGCGAGGATATGTAACATTGTCATTGGATGTAGACGGGGTTACATAATAAATATTAAATACATTTAAGTCGCTTTTATTTTTTCCAACTATATTATACGCACTTGCTTTTTTATTACACACCACTGAAAAAAATAGGCCTAAATTGTAAGTAAAACGACGGAAAAATTGCCAGTCTTGCGGCTGTTTGGTTTTGATCCTAATAAAGCTGTGTTGAGTGAGTTTGGAAGTTTTGGCGTTGTCATCTAATTCAAAATAGGTGATTATTTCAATATCTGCACCATTATGACTGCCGAGTTGAATAATATATTGTTTTCTATATTCACGCTTATTATGTGTCAAATGGTACTTATACAACCAATCATTAAGACCAATCATTTGAAAATCATATTGATCAAACGAAATTGGACTTTCTTTATCAAAAAGTCCCCCTAAAAATGCAAATAGAGTGAGGAGCTTAGTTTCACAATTGTTCTTATTATCGTTTACGGTACTTACAAGCATGCAATTTCGCAGCGTTACAAATCGGCTATTCTCCAAGTGACCATGTATGTACTCTAAGTCCCTAGGAAACAGATCTGCGAAAAGGCTGTCTGCATCTATATTGTGATAAAGTTCAAGCCGAATATTGCCACCATCTTCAATGATAAGGCGGCCAGTGACGCCGTCTTTTTCGCTTTGTTCTGGCAACCAAAATTTGCCCATTACATCAATTGGTTGATCTAACCGCATATATTTCCCCTAAAACTGTATTTTTTATTTGTTCTTGATATGTTCCCATAAGTGCATTTATATGTAAAGGCGTAATATTGTCGTTTATTCATAATGTACAATGGAAAAGCATTTTAGCCCTATATTATGGCTAAAATGCTTTAATTTTGGCGATTAGACCGTTTCTTCCATATCCATTTTTTTCAATTCTACTTTAAAAAAATTGGTTCGATAGGTAAGGTAGATAAAGCCAATTGCAAACCAGCAAAGGCCAATCACAAAGGTGATGAAGGAAAGCGATGTCCAGAGCCAAAGGGTGAATAAAAAGCCGATAAGCGGCATAACGCCATAAATAATTAATTCATGCAATTGGCGTCTTTTTTTGTCAAAAATGAATATTTTGATCACTGCAATATTCACAAAAGAAAAGGCAACCAATGCGCCAAAGCTAATAATATTAATTACCAATGTGAGGCTAATAACCAGCGATAGCAGTGAAATAAACCCAACAACAAGCGTTGCGCCAATCGGGGTGCCATATTTTGCGCTAATTTTACCAAATACGCTGTTTGGCAAGGTTTTATCTCGCCCCATGGAATATAAAATGCGTGATACGCTAATTTGTGATGCAAGCGCCGATGCAAAGCCACTCGATACAAAGGCCGCCGCAAAAAATATGAAAATATATTCGCCGCAAATGTTTAAAATCAATTCATTGGCAGCCGTGTCGAGGTCTTTAAAGCTGCGCCAATCGGGAAAAGCCATATGGCCAGCCCAAGCGGTGATAATAAACAAAATGCCGGCAATTAATGTGCATAGCACAATAGCGCGGGGCACTGTGCGCGTGGGATCACGTGCTTCTTCAGATAGCGTTGAAATGGCATCAAAACCCAAGAAAGAAAGGCAAAGGACTGCCGCACCTGCGATAATAGGGTTAATCTGCATATGCTCGCTGTAAAACGGGCTTAAAAGCGATGGTGCATCGGGTTGGAAAACCCTCCAAAAACACATGGCGAGAAAGATCATTAAAAAAATTGTTTGAAAGCCGATAATGGCAAAGTTCATTCTTGTGGCAAGCTTAATGCCTAAAATATTTAGTCCGGTAATGATAATAATTGCTGCAAGGGTAAAAACATAGGATGGAATGATTGGAAAATAGGATGATAAATATAGCCCCATAAGCAAAAAATTAATTAAGGGTAGAAAAATATAATCCAATAACAGCGTCCACCCCACCATAAAACCCGTTGTGGAACCAAAGGCGCGGAATGTGTAACTATAGGCAGAGCCAGCCGATGGGTATTCTTTCACCATTGAACCATAGCTAACTGCGGTAAAAAACATGGCTATCAGAGTGAAAGCATAAGCCACGGGCAAATGGCCCAATGTTTCTGATGTTACCACACCATAAGTCGTGAAAATGGTTAAAGGTGCCATATAAGCAAGGCCAAAAATAATAAGTGATGGCACACCAAGAACGCGCCGTAGTGACATTTTTTGAATGTTTTCCATCATGCACCAATTACTAAATTAGAAAAATCATTTAATTTGATGGCTCGATCGCTCGCCATTTTTATTTCTGTGCACATTTTTATCGTTGCAAAAACAAACATTAATCTCACTCCCTTATGAGGCTCCCGAATTTTTATTAATAAATATAATATGTTATTGATTAATTCTATTAATAATTTCATCATGCTATTATAGCTTTTACCGCGCCGTCAAGTGGCAAAATAGCGGCGGCACCTTTAATAAGTTTTAAGAAAACAAATGATTTCCATTGCTAAATTTTGCCGAAATTGATAGCCCTTTTATTAAGCTTATTGACTTGACGCATGACGCTGGGTTAGCCCTTATTAATTGGTGCTTTGTTACTTGTGGAGGAAAAATGCAAATTAGTTTCATCATTAAGAATGCAAAAATATTGACAATGGATCCGCAAAACCCTTTTGCAGAAGCTGTAGCCATTGCAAATGAAACCATTTTTGCCGTAGGTAGCAATGAAGAAATAACAAAGCTGGCGCAAAGTGATACTAAAATTATTGATGCGCAAAACCACACGCTTTTACCAGGTTTTGTTGAAAGCCATTTGCATTTTGTGTTAGGCGGTCTTGAACTAACCCATTTACACCTAAGCAAAGTGCACGGCTTTGATGCATTGCAACATGCGGTGCGTGATTATGCGCAAAACCATATGGATGAAAAGCTACTGATTGGCTATGGCGTGGCCTATGACATTATTGACCGCCCTCTAACCCGCCATGATCTTGATGCTATTCTTGACGACAGGCCATTTGCATTAATGTCATGTGATCATCATACGGTTTGGGCTAATACTGCTGCCTTGCGCCAAGCTGGGCTTTTTGATGATAAACATGGCGCGCGTGACGCTGGTGTCGTTGTAGATGATAAGGGCGAAGCCACTGGCGAGTTGTTAGAATTTGATGCTTTTGGCCCAGTTATGGCGCTTGGTGGTGAAGCCCATTTACAACTTGCCATTGCAACTGGTGGCGAGCCAGTACCATTGCCAGATGCTGAAACGCGTGAAGCCGATAAGAAAAAAATACTTGCAGGCCTTAACTATTGTGCGTCTTTTGGCATAACAAGTGCCGTTAATATGGATGGCAACCGTTATACTTTAGACCTTTGCCAAGAGCTTTATGATGAAGGGCGGCTACCTGTGCGTGTGGTTGTACCTTTCCACTTTAAGCCACAAATGCCATTAAGCGAATTAGACCGCGCATCCGCCATGCATCGCGATTTTGCCTCAAAATGGGTAAAATCGGGTTTTGTTAAAATGTTTATGGATGGGGTTGCCGAAAGCCGCACCGCTTACATGCTCGAAGATTATCCAGATACAGTGGGTGAGCGCGGTACGCCGCTTTTTGAGCTTGAAAGATTTAACGAAATTTGTACTGAAATTGATAAACGGGGTTTACAAATTGCAGTTCATGCTATTGGTGATGGTGCAGTGCGCGCAGTGATTGATGGTTATGAGGCAGCTTCAAAAGCCAATGGTAAGCGTGATGCACGCCATAGAATTGAGCATATTGAATTAATCAATCGCGATGATATTCCTCGTATGGCAAAGCTTGACATTATTGCCAGCATTCAACCTGCCCATGTGCTTGGTGCATTAGATTTTTCTGACCATGGAATGGAAAAAGTATTTTCGACGGATCGTTGGAAAGATAATTTCCTTTGCCGTACATTGCGTGATAATGGCATTAAAATTGCCTTTTCAAGTGATTGGTCGGTGGCTGATGTCAATGTGGCCCGCAATTTACAAGCCCATTTGGCAAGAAAGCCGTTTAAAGGGGCAGGGGATGAGCGTATTTCACGCGCGGATACACTTCTTGCTTATACATCTGGTAGCGCCTATACAGTATTTTGGGAAGATTTCACCGGCATGGTCAAGCAAGGAATGGCTGCAGATCTTGTTTTGTATCAAGCAGATATTGACGATTATCCGGCAGAAAAATTGGGTGAGTTAAAAGTCGCCCTAACCATTGCTGGTGGCAAAATTACGTATCAAGCAGATCAGCCTGTTTTAACTTCATAGGCAAGTCATTAAACCAAAGCTTAAGGTCAGGACTTATTAATTGCGATAAAAAATAACAACTGCAGCGATGCGTATTGCTTAAAAATATGAGCGCCACTTTGATATTTGGGGGCATATCTTGTTGCAATACGCTGCCAGTTTTTAAGATTTGCAAATAAGTTCTCGACTTTATGGCGTAATTTTTAGGTTGTTATATCAAGGAAGATAGTTGTCGTTCTACCCTTTTGGGGAGGAATGCAAGGCTCGTCCAAAACAATCTGTGTCAATATCTTTATCAGCAATGATTTCTTGCGCATCAAGCAAAATAGGTAACAAACACGCTGCATCTTTGTGTCACTCATCTCACATTCTGCCAATAACCGGCAGATTAGCTTTCGATCTTGGTCAATGACTAGGCTCGTTTTGCATTCAAGCTTTAGTGCTTACAATATGGGGGGAACATCTTTTTTTAAGCAGGCTGGCTGGCGTGCAGTGTGCTTTAAGATGGGTTGCATCAATCATCAGATGCTAAGGTTTTGGACCTGCCTTGCCAAGTGATACAACGATGCGGTCAAATACACCGAGCAAGCTCCAACAAATGAAGCGGTATTAAAAAAACTCGCGCAGGCCATAATCTTTTGGGCATAAGCAAAAAAGCTGCCCCTTTATATTGAAGGGGCAGCTTTTAATTTTTAGATGCTAATTATTAGCTATCCATGCCTGTACCGCCGCTCGCACCAAATACTTGGCCTGAGCAGTAACTGGCTTCATTGCTTGCAAGTAAAACATAAAGAGGCGCAATTTCAGCAGGCTGACCAGCACGCCCAAGCGGTGTTTGCGCGCCAAATTCAGGAATAGCATCCATCGGCGTTCCACCTGAAGGCTGAAGTGGTGTCCAGAACGGGCCAGGTGCTACGGCATTAACGCGAATACCTTTGGGGCCAAGTTGTTTCGCAAGTGACTTTGCAAAAGCAACATTGGCTGCCTTGGTTTGCGAATAGTCAAAAAGACTAGCGGATGGATCAAATGCTTGCACTGATGCGGTGATGATAATTGATCCACCAGCTGGCATATGTTTAAGCGCGGCTTTAGTTATACGAAATGGCCCATAAATATTGGTTTTCATTGTCGCGTCAAAGGCTTGATCACTAATATCAAGAATGGATGATGCTGCTTGTTGGCGACCTGCATTATTAACAAGAATGCATAAACCACCAAGACCTTGAACTGTCTTTTCTACCAATTCAATGCAAAAATCAGGGTCAGTAATTTCACCGGCAATTGCAATAGCCTTACGCCCTGCTTTTTCAATAAGCTCAACAACTTCGCGGGCATCATCTTCTTCTTCAGGCAGATAGCTAATCGCGACATCGGCACCTTCACGAGCAAAAGCAATTGCTGCGGCACGGCCAATACCGCTATCACCACCAGTAATAAGAGCTTTACGGCCGGCAAGACGACCTGAACCAATATAAGAATGCTCACCGTGATCAGGTAACGGATCCATTTTAACGGCAAGACCTGGCGCGGTTTGGCTTTTAGTATGATAAGGAGGTTTAGGATAGGCGTCAACGGGGTTGATAGGCAGTGTTTGACGTTGCTCATTGTGATGATCGCTAGGCATTGCATTTTGCTGCAATTGTGCGTTTTTATCTTCAGTCATAATATTTCCTTTTGTAAGTCATTTTAGAAACTAAGTCAGATTAATCAGATCGATAAAAGTTCTGATTAGTAGATAATTCTTGTAAATCGACTAAATTGGCTAATTTGGTTGAAAACCAAATTTTAAAGACGGACGATAATGATATGTACGTAAGTTAATGCGTATAAGTTGACGCTGCACACAAATCATAAACACCTAAAGCACCCAAAAGGTTCCATAATGTGTTTGTTTTTTGCTTTGCGATGATTGTCGTAAAAATGGACCAGAAAAAGCCATTGATTATGTGTTTTGTAGTAGTTTAACTTAGCGTAATATTTTGCAATATAGCGACGTGCAATGGTGAAATTTTAACCAATTATTTTGAAAAATCCAAATGTACAATAATTCATTGGCTAGCTCCGTAACACCCATGAATCATAGCGAAACTAAAATGGAAAGCCATAAAGTGAATAGGTCTTGCACTTAAGATAATGGCTGAAAATGTGATATAGTACAGAGTTTGGCTGCGCATAAACGGAGGGCATTTTATTGCCCTGTTTTTAGCTAACAGGGCAGGGAAGGCCGCATGAATATCCACGCGGCCTAAAAAACGCAACTTTAGTTGAAAGCTAAAATCAAAATAGCTTCATGCGCCACAATCACCTCGCGCACATCAATTTAAGCATTCAGTATGTTTGCAATAGCTGTAGCCATGCGTTGGCATTCTTGTATTTTTAAGCCTGCAATATTCATGCGTCCACCTGGCACTATATAAATTGCAAACTCGTTACAAAGGCGGTTTACCGCTTGCTGATCTAAGGGCAATAGTGAGAACATACCTTTGCCTTTTTTAATATATGCAAAGCGATCGGGGCCAAAAAACACCGCTAATTCATCGGCTAAACTTTTACGTAAATTATTAATGCGGCCGCACATAAGGGCAAGTTCTTGATGCCAGTTTTGATAAAGGGTTTTATCAACGAGAATACGCCGTACAATTTCAGCACCATGATCTGGCGGCATAGAATAGGAAAAGCGAGCAACGCGGTTTAATTGAGATTGCACAGATTTTTGGGTTTGTGCTTCGTGCGAAAAGACAAAGGCTGCACCTGTTCGCTCCCGATAGAGGGCAAAGTTTTTTGAAGCACTAATAGCGACAAGACCGGCGGGCAGGGTGCGTGTAATAATATCTACGCCGGTTAAATCTTCCTGTAAATTACTACCAAAGCCAAGATAAGCAAGATCGATAAATGGAATAAGCTCTTTTTTCAATAAAAGATCGGCGACTTGCTGCCATTGTTCTGCATCAAGATCAACACCCGTTGGATTATGGCAAACGCCGTGCAAAAGCACAATATCGCCTTTTTGCGCCTTGCCAAGGTCACTAAGCATTGCACTAAAATCAAGGCTAGTTGTTTGATCATTATAATAGGCGTAAGTTGCAAGTTTATGGCCAGCCGCTTCAAAAATAGCACCATGATTACCCCAAGTTGGATTAGGCAACCATACAGTTCTTTTATCTTCAATAGCAACAAAATCAGCTAATGTACGTAAAGCACCAGAACCACCGGGCGTCTGCAAACTGGAAAGAGTAAGGTCGGAGTGAAAAATTTTTGCAGATAAAAGTTCTAGAAAGCCAATATTACCGCGAATACCAAGATAAGTTTTGGTCTTTTCTTCAAGTAAAATGCCTTGTTCTGCCAATTTTACCGCTTGCATAATTGGCGTGTCACCCTTGTCATCACGATAAACACCAACACCTAAATCAATGCAATTGTCGCGTTTATCTTTGCGTAAAATATCCATAATCGCCAAAATTGGGTCGCCGGCAGCTTCGCTATAATTTTTTAAAAACTCGCACATTTATCGCTTATTCCCTATTTTTGATTTATCGAGCCACAAATATAAAGTCCTATACCATTTTATTTAAGCTGAAAAGCAATAGCGGGCTATAATTTCGACAACAAAATATTACAGCTTAACATTATTGCATAAGATATCTTATGGAACTTTTTTAAGTGTAAAAATTAGCGGTTTACCAATCGGGCGGGTAAAAGCGCGACAAGGCAGCAACTTAGAGCTAAAAATGCTGCAAATATCCATAAAGCACCACTGGCTGAACCTGTTAAATTTATAGCAAGGCCGATAAGTGCATTGGATACCAAGCCTGCAATATTGGCAAGCGATATGGCAAGGGCAAAACCAGTTGCGGCGGCTGTACCCTTTAAAAAGGTCGCAGGCAAAGCAAAAAACACTGGTACGGTGCCAATAATCATCGCGGATGCGACGCTAAACAAAAATACAGTTGCAAAAACATTATCAACAAAAAAGGTTGAAGTTATCATGGCAGTGCCACCGATAATAAAGGGAATGATAATATGAAAGCGGCGCTCGCGGTGATAATCGGAACTTGCGCCTAATAATAAAATGCTTAAAACTGCAAATATTCCTGGAATTGCAGTTAATAACCCAATAATGAGCGGATCAATAATGCCGGTGTTTTTAATAAAGCTCGGCAACCAAAAACCAAGGGCGTAGGTACAAAGCAAAATTGAAAAATCAATGCCGCCCAACATCCAAACCTTAATATTTAAAAGCCCATCGCGCAAGCTATGCTTTGCATGGGTTTCATTCAGTTGATCCATTTGCATGGCATTGTGGATCAAGGCTTTTTCCTCGATATTGAGCCAATGGGCTTTATCATAATTATCTGGCAAGCAATAAATTGCCATAAGTCCCAAAATAATAGTAGGCACTGCTTCCAATAAAAACAGCCATTGCCAACCATTCCAGCCATTCAATCCTGCAAATTGCGTCATGATAAAACCCGATAGCGGCCCACCAATTACTGTTGCAAGGGGTAAACCGATAATGAACAATGCCATTATCCGACCACGCCTATAGCTGGGAAACCATGTGGTTAAATAATAAAGCACTCCGGGTAAAAAACCTGCTTCGGCCACACCTAATAAAAAACGCACGCTATAAAACTGCAAAGGTGTGGTAACAAACATAGTAAGGCCAGAAAATATTCCCCAGCTTACCATAATACGGGCGATCCAAAGCCGCGCCCCTACCCTTTGTAAAACAAGATTACTTGGCACTTCAAATAAAATATAGCCAAGGAAAAACAGCCCTGCCCCAAAACCATAAGCAACCTCACTAAATTGTAAATCATCCAGCATTTGCAATTTGGCAAAACCGATATTAATACGGTCTAAATAGGAGGCGATATAACAAAAGCATAAAAATGGCACCAACCGCCAAGCTACTTTTTTGAAAACCGCGATAGTCTCCAAAGTTTCAGCTGATTGGTTTTGTTGTGCCGCTAATTTTACCATGAGTTTCCTCATCGATGAACAATGATCTGTGGGCAGATTGTAAAGCTTCAGCTTTATATATCACCCGTTTTATAACAAGGCTATGCCTCAACATATTTTTGATGTGATGTGTTCAAGGCAGATATGCGTAATTTCATGGAGGATACTTATAAAAATGTTTCGAGTCTTAGTGGAGAGTTTAGTTTAGAAGATATTAGCTATGGAGTGACTGAAAAGGGCCAAAAATATGCAATTATTCGTTATAAAACAAATGTTGTTCTTCATAGCGGTCAAAAAGAAGCGATAGATAGTATTGTTGCAGCTGTAAAAATAGATGATAAACAATATTTTTTAGATATTGGAAAAGCTGATAACCTTATTTATTAGTATTACTTTATCCACAGTTTGACGGCATTGATCCAATTATAGAATAGTTCAATTTTCATAACACACCAATTTTTTTGTAACCTATGTATAATTATTTTGATTTATGAAAATTATAACGTAAATATAGGCAATGATTATAAATTATACATTTATATTTTCTAATATTTATACATGATTTATAAAACCTGTTAAAAATAAGCGGTTACCATTTGAAAACGGAGCTATGATGAAAAAAGCATTATCAATTTTTTTGATTTTTTTTCTTTTTACTTTGCCAGCGGCTGCAAGCGATTGGCAAAACAGTGAAAAAGCGCAAATACAAAGTGAATTTACTGCTTTTAATGAACGCGCTAAAACAAAAGATCTTAATATGATCCAAGATGCGCTGCCGCCTGCTTTTATGAAATATTTAGCAGATAAAGATGGGCAAGACGTAGAAACATTAAAAGCTTCTATGACAAAAGCCATGGAAATGTCCTTTGCAAATATAAAAACAATTGAAGGCAGTTTTAACCCAGATGATATTTTATATCGTCAATCAAGCGATGGTGCAAAATATGCCATTATTCCTTATAAAACCCATATTGTTTTAACTTCTGGCCAAGAAGTAACTGCAGATAGTAAAGTTGCCGCTATTATGGTAGAGGGTAAATATTGGTTTCTAGATGTCGGCAAAGAGATAAATGTCATGGTTATAAAGACTGTTTATCCAGAATATAAAGATTTAGATGTCAGTGTAAATTAATTGAAAACTATATTATAAAACGATATATGTTAATTACACTTATTATATTATCTAAAGCATGTCGATTTTGATAAGATTGACATGCTTTTTTTATAAAGATGTATATTGAAATTGGTACCACGCTTTTATATTTCCAAACGGGTTAAAGTGTCACACATATGATGGCATAAGATGAGGGCAGATAATGAGATCAGCAATTTTTATTATTTTAGCCATTTTTTTGTTCCCCTTTGCATGTTTTTCTCAAACCGTAGCGGTAGATAGTTGGCAGGCGGAGGAAAAAGCTCAAATAGAACGTGATTTTACGGCCTATGTAGAAGCTGTTAAATCAAAAAACGCTGTACGAGTAGCTGCGTTTCTACCACCCGCAATACTAGAATATATTGCAAAGCGCGGTGGTTTAGATGTTGTAAAGTTTAAAGCGGACATGATCCATTGGTTATATCAAGAATATAATAGCTTTACATCCTTAAATATCGAGTTCCAACCCGAAAACATTCGTTATAGGCAAGCAGCTGGTGGTGATAAATATGCGATTATTCCCTATGTTAGCCATGTTAAAATAGAAACTGCTGAAACCTATGATATGGAAGGCAGTTCTATTGGTCTTATAATAGATGGTAAAAGCTATTTTTATAGCATTCTCACAACGGATGGCATTAATATAGTCAAAACGGTTTTCCCACAATTTAAAGATATGGATATCAGCACAGAATGACTAAACGCGGTAGCTAGAAATGCTACGGTCGCATATGAAGGACTGTATCTTAAAAACCTTAGCAAATATAAGGTGAAGCAAAATACTATGAGTTGCTGATGATGCGTTAACTTTAAAAAACTGCTTTAAAAGGTCTTGTCTTTCGGCAAGACCTTTTTATTGTGCATTATTTTGTCTAAATTATTTTTGATGATAAGTTTTACGCGCAAAAGCAAAGAAGCAAACAGCAAGCAACACAAACCATAAAGGTGTATAAATAAGTGCAATGCGGGTATCTGCTTCAAGTGACAATAGTGTTAAAATAAACACGAAAAACGCCATAACCACGTAACACATGGCAACACCACCAGGCATTTTATAGATAGAACGCTCATGCTGCTCGGGCCGCTTTTCGCGATAAACAACATAGCTAATGAGAATGATTGTCCAAACAAACATAAACAATATAGCTGAAATGGTGGTTACAACTGTAAAAGCTTCCATAATTGTTGGCATCAACGACAATATTGCATACCCAAGTAAAATGCAGATGCATGAAAATAGCAAACCATTAGCAGGTACGTGCTTTTTAGACAACTTACCTAATGCTTTAGGAGCGCCATCTTTTTCTGCAAGACCATAAACCATACGGCTTGTAGAAAACACACCGCTATTGGCTGATGATGCAGCCGAAGTTAACACAACAAAATTTACAATACCGGCCGCAACAGGAATACCAATAAGCACAAACATTGCCACAAATGGGCTGCTGCCTGGGTCAACCATATTCCATGGCGTAACGGCCATAATAACGATGAGCGATAAAACATAGAAGAAAATAACGCGGATTGGAATGGAGTTAATCGCCCGTGGCAAGGTGCGTTCTGGATGTTTTACTTCCGCAGCAGCAGTGCCCGCAAGCTCAATACCCACAAAGGCAAAAACCGCAATTTGGAAACCAGCAAAGAAGCCCATAACACCATTTGGGAAAATATTGCCGCCATTCCATACATTGCTAAGTGAGGTGACTGTTCCATTAGGAGAGGTAAAGCCAGTCGCAATCATATAGGCGCCCACGGCAATCAATGCGAGAATAGCGATGATTTTAATAATTGCAAACCAAAATTCAAGCTCGCCAAATAATTTAACGGCCACGATATTAAGCACATAAAACAAGGCAACACAGGCTATAACTGCCACCCACGGATTAAGCCAAGGCCACCAGAATTGCGTATAGCTATGGGGATCTTGCGGAGTTAGCGGAATGGAAACACCTGCAATCGCGATAACATCCGCAACACCGGTTACAATCCAGCATAGCCAATAGGTCCAGCCGATGAAAAAACCGGCCCAAGGGCCTAAAAGATCAGCCGAAAAGTCGATGAAAGATTTATATTTCGTATTGGAGAGCAATAGTTCGCCCATGGCGCGCATGACGAAAAAAAGCATAAAACCGATAATCGCATAAACAAGCACAATTGATGGCCCTGCTGCGTGAATGGTTTTACCAGAGCCCATAAACAGACCCGTACCTATCGCACCGCCAATAGCAATGAGCTGAATGTGACGATTTTCAAGCCCGCGCTCAAGCTGTTGATCGTCTGGATTATTTGTTTTTTTTGTCATCCAGTTTTCCCCTTACTTAAAAAGTCGTTTTTAAAGAAGTTTGAATGTATAGGATTAGCAAGCCAGTGCAATAATGTAAATTACTTTCATTTAAAAATAATCACATTTTTGACACAAATTAAGTGCGCCGCTGCGCAATCAATTCTTTTGTCCTGACCCTAAGCATGTTAGGATTTAAAGAGCTATAGGCTTTGCTATTTTATGTAATTTTTACGCCTATCACAAAAAATGCAACACAAGCACCAAACAATTGTTACCTTGTTACCAAATCGCTACATAAAGCAAACAGCCACCAACAAAAGCCTTTGCTAATTCTGCATCACTTAAAAGTTTGGAGCAATTGCAATGGCAATATTTCACGGATATAAAGACGGCGAAGCAAACGAAATTGAAAATAATTTACTTCAAGATGAAGCAAAATATTGTTCGTTTGGCGATACAGTTCATTACGTCAATCCACCCAAAATCTTCGCCGGCTGCGAAGGGTCTTATATGTACGACCTTAAGGGCATTCCTTATCTTGATTTGCAAATGTGGTATTCTGCAGTCAATTTTGGTTATGCCAATCCGCGCCTCAATGAAGTTCTAAAGCAGCAGATCGATACGTTACCACAAACTGCTAGCCAATATTTGCATCCAACCAAAATCGAGCTTGCAAAAACCATTGCTGTAGACATGAAAAACAAATTCGGTCTTGATGGCCGCGTGCATTTCAATGTTGGTGGTTCGCAATCGATTGAAGATTCATTAAAAATCGTACGCAATGCAAAAAATGGCAAGAGCTTAATGTTCGCCTTTGAAGGTGGCTATCACGGCCGTACGCTTGGTGCTTCATCCATCACATCAAGCTACCGCTATCGTCGTCGTTATGGCCATTTTGGCGAACGCGCAATGTTTTTGCCTTTTCCATACCCATTTCGCCGTCCCCGCGGAATGAGCGTTGAAGAATATGGTGAACATTGCGTGAATGAATTTGCCCGTCTTTTTGAAACAGAATATAATGGCGTTTGGGATCCAAAGGCATCAGAAGCTGAATATGCTGCCTTTTATATCGAGCCATTACAAGGCACTGGCGGTTATGTCGTGCCACCGCGCAACTTCTTCAAAGGCATCAAGAAAGTCCTTGATCAATATGGCATTTTAATGGTTGTTGATGAAATCCAGATGGGCTTTTATCGCACCGGTAAATTATGGTCGATTGAGCATTTTGGCGTCACCCCTGATGTGCTTGTATTTGCCAAAGCCTTAACCAATGGTCTTAATCCCCTTGGTGGCCTTTGGGCGCGGGAAGAATTGATCAATCCTAAAATGTTCCCTCCTGGTTCAACCCATTCAACCTTTGCATCTAATCCACTAGGTACTGCCCTTGGCTTGGAAGTAATGCGCATGACTGCCGAAACCGACTTTGAAGGCATGGTTATGGAAAAAGGGGCGCATTTCCTTGAAGGTTTACAAGATTTGCAGAAACGTCACCCTGAAATTGGCGATGTTGATGGACTTGGTCTTGCTCTTCGCTGCGAAATTTGTACTGAAGATGGCTTTACACCTAACCGTGAATTGCTTGACCGGATGGTTGATATTGGCCTTTCAGGCGATCTTGAATATGAAGGACAAAAGACTGGTCTTGTCTTGGATGTTGGTGGTTATTACAAGAATGTTATTACCCTTGCGCCATCCTTGATGATTAGCAAAGCCGAAATTGATAAGGCTATTGCCTTGCTTGACCAATTATTAAAACGGGCAAAGGCCAGTATGTAAAGACAAGTATGTAATTTGCGCTTTGCAATATCCCCCAAACTAAGAATAAGTGAGGGGTGGGAGAAAAAGAGGTTGTTCAAGTGACTAAGCACAAGGAAATAGGCTCGAATAAAGTTACTTATTCGCGCAATAATCTTGAGCCTAGTCATTTGTCTAGCCTCTTTTTTTCATATTTGCCAAAAGACTTTTCTAGCACTGATTTAAATTCTGGATTGCCTTGCTTTGCCGCTGAGTTTGATCTTTTAACCACTATGGAAAGCCAAACAAGAAAGCGTATTGAAAAGCTACCTTTTTACAAGTTTTGGAGCCGATTTTTAAAGCTAAATACGCTTTTTATTGGCACCACGGTAAGTGAATTTACCCCACTACCTGATAGTTTTGATTTTAACAGCGCAGCCCAAGAATTAACAACCAAAGCAAAGACCAATTATCCACTGGTCATTGTCAAGGATTTGCCACTAAAAAACCCACTCATGAGCGCGAATGACAGTGATGTGAGTTCAAATTTTGTAGTTGCCTTAGAGCGTTGCGGCTTTATCAAAGTTGAGGGGCAAGCGCTTGCCTATGTAAAAATGGATTTTGCTTCAGTTGATGAATATTTAAACCGTTTTTCAAAAAGTCGCCGCAAGGATTTTCGCCGTAAAATGCGTCACCGCGATGAGTTGATTATTGACGTGCTTGAAGCTGGTGATCCGTTATTTTTTGATGAAAAAGCGCTTGATCAATATTATAGCCTTTATTTGCAAGTCTATCAGCAAAGTGAGGTGCATTTTGACCTGTTAAGCCGTGATTTTTTTGTTAATTTATTGCAAAATTCTGATCCCTCTTTGCGTGTTTTTACTTATAAAACCAAAGATAATCAATTAATTGGCTATAATATCTGTTTTATCCACGACAAAAAGTTGGTTGATAAATATATTGGTTTTGATTATCCAGCTGCAACCAATTACAATTTGTATTTTTTAAGCTGGTTCATCAATCTTGAATATGCGCTTGCCCATCACCTAGAATTTTATGTTGCTGGCTGGACAGATCCTAACGTAAAGGCTTCGCTTGGGGCAAAATTTGCCATGACTCAACATGCTGTTTACATCCGCAATCCAGTTTTACGGCGGATTTTAAATCATTTTCGCCATCACTTTGAAAGCGATGCTACCGCCATTGCGCCAAAAGAAAATAACACTGCCACATCGGTGGAGAATAATCAATGAATCCAATTATTCTCGATTTTGATCACAGTGTTAAATCCTTAGACAATGAAATAAGATTACCGCTTAGCGATTATCAAAAATCTATTCGCTTTGCTGCAACCATGCGCAATTATAAAAAGCTTGGGCTTTATCTTGATAATAAATTGGGTAGCCATAAAGGCCCCGTATTTTTAGGTAGTGGCGACTATCATCACATTAGCCATTTACTCATTGCACGCCAAGCCAAATTATTAGGTGACAAGCGCCTTACCGTGGTTATTTTGGACAATCACCCCGATAATATGCGTTATCCGTTTGGCATTCATTGTGGCTCCTGGGTTAGTTATACAGCAGCATTGCCTTTTGTTAACCATGTTCATGTGCTTGGCATAACCTCTCATGATATTGGTTTAAGCCATGCTGTTGAAAACCGGTTAAGTCCACTAATACGCGGCAAGCTTACCTATTGGTCAACTGGCGTTAATGTTAACTGGGGGAAATATTTGGGCCTAAAAAACAGCTTCATGAGCTTTAAGAATATTGATGATCTTGTGTCTGCCTTTATCAGCGCGCAAATATGTCAAAACCAGTCAATCTATCTATCGATTGACAAGGACGTTTTATCTAAAGCAACGATTAAAACCAATTGGGATCAAGGGCAGATGGAAATGCGTCATTTGCAGGATTTGGTTGTTGCTTTAAGTCCCTGTATCCGCGCTTGCGATATTACGGGGGAAGTATCTGATTATCAGTATAAAACCCTTGGCAAGCGTTTGATGAGCAAGCTTGATGGGCAAAATCCTGTGCCTATTGATGAGCTTGATAGCTGGCAAAAAGAACATCGTAGTTTCAATCAAATGCTGCTTGGACTTTTTGCCCGCTTTTGCCCAATATAATTAAGTCTTTCTAGAAATTAACCTTATATACCACGCTCAACGAGTACAATTAAAGCATATTGAGGTTTTTCCTTAGCATTTGCTAGTCTCTGCGCAATATCACTAGCCGTATTTTTCTGAATATGCATCATTTCAATATGGCTTATCGCACCTGCTAAAAAAGGCTGTATTGATCCAGTGAAAGAGTCGCCAACAATCCATAAATTCACTTGATTGGTAGCATCAGGATTAATTATTATATTATTATCTGTTGTTGCAATAGTATCTAAATCGAATTGAGTTTCAGTACCATCTTCTTTTATAAGCTTGGCATGAGGTGATGGCGACCTATATTTAACACTATAATTATCATCATCTACAAGAGTAATAGATGTAAGGCTGGCAATGGAAACAAGATCACCATTACGAGCCTTAATCGCCTCAAGACTATATGCAGGAGGCGCATTTAAATGCCATTTTTTTAAAAGATTAAGGGCTACAAGCTCACCTGCTTTTAAGTTCCAATGCGTGTCGGTACGATAATACAACAAGCCAGCGTGCTTATAATTAATTAAATCACGTGTGGGATCATAAACATCAATACCATCATTTTGCATTTGTCTGATTATCGGCGTTATATATCGCTGTGATGTTGGCTTCAAAAAGGACGGTAATTTTTCAGGATAAATACTGTATTTATTGGGTCCCACTAAAAAAATCGTTTTTATACCATGCTCTGCAAATATATTTACATAAGCTTCAAGTGCTTTAGACCGATTATCCACAATCTGTGAATTAATAGGTTTGTTGCCGGTCAATTTATCTATCGTCTGATTGTAATCGTTACCTAAAAATAGCCAATTCTCCTGTCCTCTAAAAGCTTTTCGGGCATCAATATTATCATGAAAATAAAGGGTTATCCCTCTGTTAAAGCCTATAAATTCCGAGCGACTAGGAAAATTATCAGAAACAAATTTATCAATTTCAGAAAAGTAATCCTTAATGGCATGCGAATTGGTAATTTTAAAATGTTTTGGAAATGCTGTTGGTTCTCGTTTTTCATCAACAAGTAAATCGCTGGCTGGTTTAAAAAAAAGCAACAAAGGTATAAAAAATAGTGTCAATAAAAAGACGCAAGAAATGAGGTTTTTCATATTGTTAATACCGGTCATAACTAATCCACCCTCGTTTAAAAATTGAAATAAATAAATGGGTTGCGAGAATTAGTTAATAACATCGACAATGACGCAAAAAACAAAATTGCTTGCACTAAGTAAATACTAAAGCCAAATGCTGCCGGTTTATGGGAGGTAGGCTGGGGAATAAAGCGGTCTGGAATTAGCACAATTAGGATACCAATCGCGGTTAAAAGGCTAGGTATCTTATAATAAATAAGGGTGGCTTCCATGCTTTGGAAACTAAACATGTGCCCAAGATAAGCTATCGCAGAACCTAAATCATTGGATCGAAAGAATACCCAACCGATCAGAACTATAATTATTGTATAAATGCGCATAACAAATATTGGCAAACGGTCAATTAAAGCTGCAACTGGCTTTAAACGCTCTACCACTAAAAATGCGCCGTGCCACAAACCCCAAATTATGAAGGTTAAATTGGCACCATGCCATAAGCCACAAAGGAAAAACACGATTAATAAATTACGGTAAGTGCCCCATTCGCCGCCGCGACTTCCGCCAAGGGGAATATAGACATAATCGCGGAACCAACTTGAAAGTGATATATGCCAACGGCGCCAAAATTCTTTAATGGAGGCAGAAGAATAAGGTCGTTTAAAGTTTTCTTCAAAGCGAAAGCCTATCATTGCGGCAAGACCAATCGCCATATCCGAATAGCCAGAAAAGTCAAAATAAATTTGAATTGCATAAGCTAAAATGCCAATCCAAGCATCTAACATACCAACACCGCTAATCGAGTTAGTAAAAGCCGCATCGGCAAGATATGCCGCAGAATTTGCAATTAATACTTTTTTATTCAGGCCGACCAAAAATCGATAAACGCCAAAATTGAATAGTTCACGACTTGGACCTCGTTGGTCAATATCATCTTGCACTTGCGCAAAGCGTACAATTGGTCCTGCAACAAGATGGGGAAACATGCAAAAGTAGGTCAGAAAATCAAGAGCATTTCGAGCAGGCTTTATTTGTCCGCGATAAATATCAATAATATAGCTTAAAGCATGGAAAGTGAAAAAACTTATACCGAGCGGCATTGTGTGATGGGTAACTGAGACATTAGGCAATACTAATGACATCGCCCAAACGAAATATTTATAATAAAACAGAATGCCAAGGTTAATAAAGATGAGTGAAATGAGGTGAAATTTTTTATTTTTTGATTTGGCAATATTATTGCCGCCAATATAGTTTAAAATAGCAAGTCCAAGCAGTAAGAAGACATTATACGCCTCCCCCCAAGTATAAAATAACAAGCTTGTCGCCAGTAAAAAGCTATTGCGCAAATATATATTTTTAAACGACCGCGCCACCATATCTAAAAAGAGTGCAAGCGGAAAAAGCAAGAAAATAAATGAAAGAGATGAAAAAACCATAAACTGACCAATTACTATATGTTGTTGGTTAGCGATACCATGATCCTATAGAAATATCAATCAAACATCATTTGGAAAGTAATAACTTTGCCATATAAATATCGGTCAAAATAATTGCCTTTAGCGTTAAATTCATGCATAAAAGTTGCAACGACATTATTAATCTTGTTCATCCCGCAAAAGAAGGGAAATATTATGAAAAAATTGCTAATCGCCGCTGTGGCCGCTTTATCCTTTGCAACGCCTAGCCTAATCAGCCTAACGGCCAACGCTGCTGATAAAGTGCAAGTGGATATCACTCAAATAGTTGCCCACCCTGCTCTTGATGCAGTGCGCAAAGGCGTTGAAGATTATCTTGAGCAGCAAGGCTATAAAAAAGGTGAAAATTTAACGATTAATTTTCAATCGGCACAAGGCAATATTCCAACTGCAACGCAAATTGCCCGTCAATTTGTTGGTGAAGAACCAAATGTAATTGTAGCAATTGCTACGCCATCGGCGCAAACCATGGCAGCAACAACAAAAGAAATTCCAATTGTATTTTCTGCCGTATCTGATCCCGTAGAAGCAAAATTGGTTGCTAGCCTTGATAAACCGGGGGCTAATGTCACTGGCGTATCAGATCGCTCGCCAGTTGACGAACATATCAAATTGCTAAAAGAAATATTCCCAGATTTAAAAAATATCGGTTACCTTTATAATGCCGGCGAAGCCAATTCTGTGTCCAATTTGAAATTATTGGAAGAAGTTGCCAAGGCTAATAATATTAATATTGTTCCAGCATCCGCATCTAAAGCATCAGATGTGCAAGCCGCCACGCGCTCGCTGCTTGGCAAGGTTGACGTTATATATGTACCAACCGATAATATGATCATTTCGGTTCTTGAAGGGGTATCTGTGGTTGCGCTTGAAAGCAAAACACCATTATTTACTGCCGATGCAAGTTCTATTGGCCGTGGCCCCTTTGCGGCGCAAGGCATTAATTATTATGATGCTGGAATTGAAACAGGCAAGCTGGTCGAGCGTATTTTGAAAGGCGAAAAGCCAGCCGATATTGCAGTTACTACCCCACCTGCTAAGGATATTTCGATTGATTTACAAGCCGCAGAAAAATTGGGCGTTACCGTTCCACAAGCGGTGATTGACCGTGCGGCGAAGGTACTTCGCTAAAGTTTTATGGGAAGTGCTTATTGCACTTCCCAGTTTTATCATAAGGCAAAAATAGTATATATATTTAGTGGCGGCTGATAAATGTGCTCAAGGCAATCATCGCCATAAAAAATAGTATAACCAAATGAATTTTTATAAGACTGCTTATGAGATCGGCCATATTACTGGTATAATGTCGGGAATTAAGGGCAAAAACCCAAAAAATTGTTGCTAAAATAATCAATATTGTAAAGTTAAGTATAAACGATACCCCACTTAGAAATCCTAAAAAATCTAACACCCAAAAAGCCGAATTAGGCCCGAAAAAATCAATCAAAAAATTAAATAAATGAGATCCTAAAGGGTTAAAAAAATCGATTATTTTAACAATAAAAATGCAATCAATAATGATTGCAAGCCAGATAAAAATCTTACTGCTAAAGTTAGCTGGTAATGAAACTTTCATAATTTGCCTTATTTTCAAACTTTGCCTTATTTTATTGTATCTATAATCATTTTATTCCTAATTTATATTTTCAAAACAAAATTTTTAATAGCAGAAAGCAATTGGGTGTTTTATATATCGGCTTCCTTGACATCGTTATTAGTCTTAATATCTTGCAAAAATATCAACATTACTATTTCGGCTTTCGCCCCTATATTATTGATTTTTAGTTTGGGGCGTCAGTAAAAATAATCAAATCATAATCATGGCATAATGTGATATTTAAGTAAACAATAAGGGGATATTGCGCGGCTTTTGCAGCTATCCCCCTCGCCTTTTTGCATAGCGCCCAATCACGCGATAAAGACTTGCAGCTTAGCCATTAATGGGCAAGCTTAAAAACAAGCTAAAACTTTTGGTCTGAGGCTAAAGGCTTGGTTTCAAGATCAAACCATTTAGTCAATATATTTTGCATTAATAGGATGCGGTCATAGTGGTCATAGTCGCGGTAAAGCTCTACTTCGTTATACTTATCACTTATTGAAACATCCGTGTCGTTGAAAGCGTCACTGGCCATATCATGTTTACTTTTCAATTGTTGATTTTGGTCTTTGGGGCGCGTTTTTTCTAAGCCCGCAATGGCGATATGGCCGTTTTGGTCAATTTGCGGCAATGTAGCATTACTTTCAGCTAATTTTTTATTCATATCCGCAATTTTTTGAAGGTGCTTTGCCTTGTCAGGCTCCTTCTCATTTTTGCTGATTAATTGCCAGCCAAATTCACCACTTTTTAAAATTAAACCATTGGACAGTGTGAGACCATTTTCATAAATAGCGTCATCTTGAAACAAGTTCTTATCTGCGTCATCTTTCCATCGGGTTTCATTCATCGTGTGGAATAATTGGCGCAGTAGACTATTTTGATAGCTTCCATCCGTGCGGTTTTGCCGTTTAAAAATTTCGCTAGAAAAGCGTCCTCTAGTGGTTGAAAATATGCCATAATGGCTAAACTCCGGATCGCTTAACATTTTAGGATATTTTACCAAATAATAACGCCAACAAAATGCTTTAGCTTCCTCGCAAGATTTTAGCCATGCTAAAATTTGTGTTTCAAATTCTTTGGCAATATTCGTTTTATCCTTTATCAACACACAAAGCGCAAGCAAAGCTGTTTGGCATTTTCCGCGACTGTCCTGATCTTTTGGAACAAATATTTGCGTAAATGACGGGTAAGCGTCAGATATATTATACACCTTACCATAGCCACAGCGAAAATGATACGGATTGCCTTTTGATAGCTCATAATAATAATCTTGCTCAGTAAGCATGGCTTGCATGAAGAGTGAAAGCGGCACCTGATTGTGGCTTGGGGTTTCAAGTGTTAGGGCGCAAAAGAGGCGGCGGCCTTGGCTTAACCGCTCTTTTAAGGTTTGATAGGGTGGCAAATCTTGTTCAGTTTGTTTTTGGCTTTTATCATCTTCAAAAATACCTATGCTGCCTTGCAAAAAGATGTGATTTTCTAAACGGTTTAAATTGGCAATAGCATTGGCATCATCTTGCCATTGTTGACGATAGTTTAATTTTCTTGACTCCTCATCCTTTTGAAATTTGCTAAAGGCTTCGGCTTGTTCAAATGTACCGGTGAGCATAAGCGTGGCTGTTTCGCTAATAAGCGCACCAAAATTTTCAACACGCATTTCATAGGGTGAATTAACTAAAAGATTGCGCAAAATTCTTAAATTTTTGCGCTCTATTTGCAATGGATTTTCATGGCTTTCTTTATGCTTGATAAAAGCAAGGAGGCAAGCAAAAAGCATAATTTCACTCGCCAAACTCAAGCCATTATCCTTGGCAATGAGGGCTTTGAGAAAATGAACGCTATTTTTGTCATCACCATCGCCAATAGCGGTAAAAAGGGCAATTCTTGTTTTGCTTGGTGGCGTTAATCGATTGGTATTTGCAATATAAAAACAGTGGCGGAAGTGTTTAGCATTGGCTGCAATAGGAATTTTAGCCAATGTGTCCAGAATGGTTTCAAAAAGGTCAAGATGAGTGCTTACTCCTTTAAGGCACTCAATCCCCTCAATAATATGAAGGCTTGTAGCATTGCATTTTTCACCAATGACATCAAGAAAAGCGCGGTTGACATTGGCTATACGTTTTGAAAAATCTTCTTTTTCACTAATATCGTTTTGACTTTTGCTATTTTTTTTGTTTAGCGCACCGCTATTTTGCCCAAGATAATAGGTTATTTTGATAAAATAGCGGATAAAGCGCATGAAAGCCTTGTCACTTAACTCAGCGCGATCTTTAGTCTTGTCATCATTGCTGCTTGCTTTGGTTAAATTCCAAAATAATAGGCTCCAATCACCGTCTAGCTTTTTGGCGATGTCATCAACTTTATCAGAGGCATTGGATTTTAGATGGCCAAGCAGCGAGGCTTTAAAATTTTCAAATTCGGTGAGCTGCTTGCCGCGCGCATTCATTTTAACATAGATTTCATCTGCCGATAGCGACAGGTTGGTGAGCGGTGTATAATAAAAGACTATCGGCGCCTTATTTTGATCTTGGGTTAATGTTTGCCAAAGCCCCTCACAATCGTGAAATTTTTCGTCAATAGCATCAAGCATGGTCAACATGCCGGCAATTGTCGGGTCTAAATCCCATTGCAAAATATACCAAGGCTGATTGCGAATGGTTTTTGACCAGTTTCCACCAAAGTTAGCAGTGGGCTTTAAGATAAATTCATGGATAAAATGGCTTAAAAAAAGTCGGCTGCTTTCACGCACAAAATATTTAAAATTGGCTAAAACCGCCGGATCTGGTGCAATAGCACCTTTTGCTGCTTCCCCACTCATTTTAGCTTTAACGGCAGCATAGGAATGCAATAAAAACAATGTGGTTAGCCTTTGCTGGCCATCAAAGGGGTGAAATTTTTCGTCTTCCAATTCGCCATAGATGAAATCGAGAACGAGAGGTTTTTTATCCTCCAGCAGCGTTACGGCATCATATAACGAAGCTAAGAATTTATCACGAATGTCATTGACCCATTTATTTTGCCGCCCTTGGGCATAATCGCGCTGAATAAGCGGAATAATCACCCTATGATCTTTTAATAGCGTATAAAAACTATAAGTATTATTCATGAAAACACCTTGAAAAAGTGGTACTGAAATGATTGATTTTTATAAAAAATCCAGCTGCAAGGCTTATATTTTACTTTAAATCTGCCGCAAATTGTCACTCTTAAAAACCTTTGATAAGGTTCTCAATTTTTTCCATATAGGTTTTACGGTCGTTTTCGTCCCAAAAGGGTGAGCCTTGCTCCGACATATTAAACAAGCGCATAAACACCGCCTGTGTTAGTGGCGGCACAAAGGCACCTTGATTAATCGCCTCTATGATTTTAACCTGCTTGACGATGTAAATAGAATTACTTATCGATGAATTGGTGCTAGCATCAAGCAATGCCAAATTGCTTAAACTATTGACGTCACCACCATCCTTATCAAAAAATTTAAGTACTTCATCGGCAAGCTCTTTAAATTCTTCACCAAAGCTTTTGTCGCGAGTATCGTTGTTGATATTTTTTAAAAGCTCGTTGACTTGGTTTTTCAATTTTTCAAGGTCTTCTTTTTTTGCATTATCAATCTTTGCCGCCTCAACAAACTCGATCGCCTTTGCCTGGTCTTCAAGCCAAGTTTGCCACTGCACCTTAGTGTTAAGCCCTTCAACATTGCGGGCATGGATATGCTCAATATTCCATTTTGTAGCAAGATGGGTGGCAAAATCATAGCGCAAATGGCTGCTATTTTGTTTATCATTACCAATCAAGCGTTTTTGTTGGCGCACATATTCGACATTGGCAAAGAAAAGCACACGGCCGATCATTGCCTTGTCCTTATCAAAATGCAAGCTATCAAGCGCTCTTTCTTTGCGATGTTTTTGAACAACCTCCGTCCAAGTTTCCTTAATTTTTGCCCTTAAAATTTGTTTTATTTGCGTTTTCGTCTTCCCTTTAAGCTCATATAGCAGATTAAAGGTGGCAGATGTGTTTTGTGAATGAACGCCGTTTAAAAAGCCAAGCCAATGGTAAATATCATGGTCAAGATAAAAGGATTTTAATCGCTGAAAATCCATATAAATTTCATCAAAAACTTTTTGAGCAATGCTTAAATCATCGGCTTTTGCTGTCTTTGCCAGTTCAGCAAGCTTAGCAAGTTCAGCAAGTTTCGCTTCAAGGCAATTATAAGCGGCATAATTTTCAGTTTTCGCGTCTTTATGGAAATGAAAATTGAGTAAAAAATCAATGCGTGTCTCATAATTATCTTTTTGCCCTAAAAAGCCCCAAAAGCTTTCATCTTGCAATTCCACTTCCATTTGATCCCATTTGGCACCAATAAGACCGCGTCTTAAATCAACATCGCTTTGATTATCATCACCGCCATTGTGGTATTTTGGATCTAACAATAAAGCGCGGCTTAATTCTGCCGAAGTGAGTGGAATTTTTCCCATATTAAGACGCGTAAACGTAGCAATGCGCTCATGCTCATCACTGGCAACAGGCTCATACCAAAGCACATAAACCTTTTTGCAAAAATTGTCGTAAAATTCTTTTAGTTTTGGTGGTTCAAAATTCTTAAAAAAATTCCGAATAGTTTCGATTGCAGATGAAATAAAATAGACGTTTATAGCGTCATCATCTGCTTTTTTATTGTGTTTTTCTGACAAAAGGCAATCAATTTTCTTGCTAAAGGCTTCATTGTCATTTTCACGCGTTTTTGTATAAAGCTTAAAATTTAAACTGTTTTCCTGCTTAAATTCTTTCGTCAAAATTTTATTGATAAGATAAATGGTGGTGAGCCGCTGCTGGCCGTCAACAATTTCAACGTCACATTTGATGGCTTTACTATCTTTATCGGCCTTATCGCCAGTTGTTGGCGCGGCAACAATGGTTTGTAAAAAATACCGCCCTTTAGCGCCATTATCGGAAAATTCTTTGATGTCATTTAAAAGGTCGTTTACTTGTTGCTCTGTCCAGCGATAGCCGCGCTGATAATCATTAATGAAATAATTACCGCTAAGGTCACCTAACGGGGCTAAGTCGCCATTTTTAAGCTTTTTATTGGTGTTTTCTTGGCTCATGACGGCAATGCCCCTTTATCGTGATTACTGCTGGATTAGATATTTTATTTGCGCGGCTTTTATTCTTCGGCTCTATAGGTCACTTATGCGACAAAATCTGTCCTCCCTTAAGATACCCAATCTTAAGGCAACATTGGAAAATCATCGCGGCGATATTTATCGACCAAATCGCGCAATGCCTGTGGTTTAATAACCTCGATCTTATTGCCCCATGGATAAAGCGCCCAAGCCATTTCATAAAAGCCCGCCGCCTTAAAACCAATGGTCACACTACCATCATCATTTTCGCAGGTGATTTGATCGAGGTGGAAACGATAATTTTTTACCGCCCTTGCTGCCTCTTTAGCAAAGCGCCATTCAACCTCGTTATATTCCTCATCGGAATAAAAGCCACCAAAGGCGCGTTTAGCATAATCGGCAAGGTTGAAATTGTCTAATTTTTGCGATGATGTGGGCAGTTGGGTAATAGTCCTCATGCGGTCAAGGCGGTACCAAACCGGTGATTGAAACTGCAATGCCTTATCGCTTATGGCAATAAGGTAATGGCGCCGCCCAATAATCAAGCCTTGTGGATGCACATGGCGGCTTATCCATGCCTCTTTATAGCTATCAAAATATTCAAATTCTATTTGGTTGCCAGCGGTTAAAGCCTCATAAATATCTTGAACAACTTTGCGATCAATTTCAACATGAGGACCAGTAGTTGCAGCAATATAATTGCTTTCAATCAGGTAATCATAATCAATCAGAGTTGACTTTTTTAGGTTTTGACCAGCTGTTGCCATAAGTTTGTTATAAAGGTCGCGCAGCCGTGACTCAATATTACTCGTTTTAGAATAATCGTCAATTTCGCTATAGGTCATACCATAGCGCCGCGAAGCTATATCAATTGCGAGGTTGAGTAATTCACCCGCCTTTTTATAGGCCATATTTGCTTCCCCACAAATTTGATCCCGTGTAATTTTGCAAGTAACCGAATAGCATATTCTATTTTGCTGGCAAATAGTCGACCATGCCTCGATTAATTTTATAAATTTTCCATTTACTGCACTGCTATTATAGCATTAGCTAGTATAGTTTTGATATATTTATAGTGCTTAATTGCCATATTTATTAGCATTAAATTTATTTGAAAAATAAAACCATATTTTAATATACAGTAAAATTACTTAAGGCTAATTTGTTTGTTCCATTATCGCCTATGGAGATTTAAAGCAGACGGTTAAAAACTTGGCGGCATCTTTATAAAAGAAAAAGCCCGTCGATAAAAATCTACAGGCTTTTTACTTCAATAAATATAATTAGTTTTTATATGCTTATGAAACTATTCCATATTAGGCTTAAAATTGGTATTTAATTTTTACACCGCCGCCGCCGCCTTGCCGCTGACCAACATAGCCTTGAGCATTAACATTAATGTTAAAATATTGATTAGTAGCTATTGGCTGGAAGTTGAAGCCAGCTTCAAATATGCCGGTGCTACCCTGCAATGATGGCTTATCGAGATTGAACTCATAAGCCCTTGCAGCAATCTCACCATCAAATTCATACTCATAAGCGGCACCAATATAAGGTTTGAACTGCTCATTATATGCATATGCATAACGCCCACCTATTTGTAAGCGTGAACTTTGCGCGCGATCAAAGCGTAGCTTTTCATTGCTAATTGAGACTGTATCGCCATCCATATGTACCCATAAATAACGACTATAGACATCAAGTGATTGTTTTTCATCAAAATTAAAGACATAACCACCAGCAAGATGCCCGCCATAATAGCGGCTTTTACTATCATAAGAACCATGATAGCCATTCTCCATTTGGCCAAAAATATTATTGCCGACGTCAAACTTACTGCTGGCACGCCCTGCACGTATTGATGCTTCAAGGTAAACGCCATCAGCTTGATCAACGGCTAAATTACTTACCCGTCCAAGACCAGTATTGGCAAAGTCAATGCGGCCAAAAAGTCCGCCACCTTTATAATCACTAGAACCATCGCCATGAACTGAAGCAAAATTGCTAAAGCTATTATAGGTATCATAGGTACCGCGGCCATATTCAAAGAAAGCACCAACTGTTGCTTTATGCCCGACGTAAAAATCAAAACCTGTTGCAATACCAAGTGCCATGTTAAAGCCCTTAATATCAACATGGCTGCCAGTATTATAACGCTGCGATGAGCCATTGGCGATCATGAAAGGAATAAAGGCTGGGCGATTAACATCATCATCATTGGCGCGCACCATAATGCGAATAGTATCAATGCCAGCCATTGAAATCAGATCATTTGCCTGATTAAGGACAGCAAGGGCCGCGGCTCGCCCTTCTAAATAAGATTTTGACTGCGGATTAACCTTTGCTGCAGATGAACCATTAGGATCAATAGGCTGAGGTGTTGGTTCTGGTGTCGGATTGGGTGTTGGTTCTGGTGCAGGCGGTGTTGTATCATCCTTTTTGCCAATAGTTAGAACAAATGCCTCATCAGTGCCATTTGGCTTTTGTGACAAGGTTGCTTCATAAATGATAAATTGACCCTGTTTGATTGTATAAGGGCTGGCTGACCATGTACCAGTTGTTTTAGTGATAAAAGTTACCTCGTCACCATCATTGAGACGGTTATCGCTCACTTTCATATCTGCAACGGTATGTTTAGTATCGGTTAGGTCAACAGCGCTACCACCCTCGGCAATTGTAATCAGTGTATCGCCATTTTTGACATCACTTGGCAATGTCCAGTTATAATTTTCAAAATTATAAACACCAGAAACCGTACCGCGATAGCCAACAAGATTAAGCGTATTGCCAGAAATTACTTTTTCAAAAATAGTCGCAAAATCTGCACCTGACTCATTAAAACTGACACCAGCACCATCTATACTCTTACCACCCCAGATAGAGCCATAGGTAGTGACACCATTTATCACTTGATTGAGTGTGATTTTGTCACCAATTAACGTGACTGTGTTGTTAATGGCTTGACCACCACTACCATTTACTCCGTTTGATCCTGCGGCACCACCTATGCTCAGGCCACCATAAATACTAGCCCCGATAGACGATATGCCTGCAATACCGACATTATTATTGCTAACAATGCCACCATCGCCGCCAGTACCACCAACGCCATAGCTTTTGCCACCAGCACCGCCAATGCTCAAACCACCATAAACCGAACCGCCAGCCATGCCACTATTGCCGCTAGCACCAGCACCATCAAAATTGCCACTACCAGCATCGCCGCCGCTACCACCTTGAGCGCCATTGAGGACAACATCCGTTAAGGTTAAACTATTGCTCGTAACATCGCCGCCCGAACCGCCATCGCCGCCAGCAATGCCATAGGTACTGGCATTTCCCATACCGCCCGAACCGCCAATGCTTAAACCACCAAAAACCGAACCGCCACCTATGCCACCAACGCCGCCGCCGCCATAACCATAGCCAAAACCATTGCCAGCGATCACATTCGTGCCAAGGCCACCATTGCCACCACTGCCACCTTGAGCGCCATTGAGGACAACATTTGTTAAGATCACATTATTGCCCTTAACAATGCCGCCGGAACCGCCATTGCCATTCTCGTAATTATCTTGACCGCCCGAACCACCAATGCTTACACCGCCATAAACCGAACCGCCACCCATGCCACCAATACCGCCGCCGCCAACGCCAATACTGACATATCTAGGACCAAAGCTAACAGCAATACCACCATCGCCGCCAACACCGCCAAGCGCACCCGTCAGTATTACATTCTTTAATGTAACCGTATTGTCCATAACAGCACCGCCTGCACCGCCCGAACCATTGCCATAACTAACACTATTACTACCGTTTTGAAGTTCAATTCCGCCCGAACCGCCAATGCTTAAACCGCCATAAACCGAACCACCGCCAATGCCACCAACACCGCCACTGCCATCACCATTGGCACTGCCACCGGTGGTCCATGTACTGGAGCTGCCACGGCCATATCCCCCATTACCTCCATTGCCACCAACACCCCCCGTCAGCCTTACATCGGTCAATGTCACTATATTGCCTGTAACAGCACCACCATCGGCGCCACCGCCCGAACCGCCTATACTTAAACCACCATAAACCGAACCGCCACCCATGCCACCAACGCCGCCACTGCCATCACCACGACCATAACCGCCATTACCAAAGCCAATATTGGCAATACCCACACCGCCAGCACCGCCAGCTCCGCCGCCATTGCCTGCAAGTATCACATTTGTTAATGTCACTATATTGCCTATAACAGCCCCGCCGTCACCGCCGCCTGTGCCGCCACCGCCAATGCTTAAACCACCATAAACTGAACCGCCACCCATTCCGCCACCGCCAGAACCACCTAATGCACCGTCCAAAGTAACATTCACCAATATTACGTAATTATTTCTAACAATACCGCCGCCGCCGCCAAATCCGTCGGCTCCGGATCCTGATCTATTGCCTCCGGCTCCTCCAATGCTTAACCCCCCATAAACCGAACCGCCACCCATGCCGCCGACACCGCCGCCGCCAATGCCAAAACTCCTAGCACTATAACCGCCATTGCCCCCATTGCCACCAACACCGCCCGTTAGTCTTATATCCGTTAATGTAACAATATTGCCTATAACAGAACCGCCAGAACCGCCTAAAGCGCCAGAACCACCAATGCTTAAACCACCATAAACAGAAGCGCCCCCCATCCCAGCAACGCCGCCACTGCCGCTGCCGCCAAGAGCCCTATTATCAACACCAAAACCACCGGAACCACCTGATGCACCCACTAAAGTAACATGCGCCAATATTACGTTATTATTTGCAACAGAACCGCCAGAACCACCCATACCAGCGTCAACGATGCTGGCAGTACCGCCATTGGCACCAGCACCACCAATAGTTAACCCGCCATAAACTGAACCGCCACCCATGCCACCAACGCCGCCGCCATTGTCACGCGCAATGCTAGCGCCATCTGGGGCTGCCTTGCCACTCCAATCATATTGGACGTTTTGCATAAAAATGGTGTTTTTGGTAATATCTTTACCAGCTGTCCCATTGTTGTTATCTTGGGTATTTCCAACTGCACCGATACTAACACCGCCATATATAACATAAGGAGCAACGGGATCGCTTGCATCTGTTTGCGTGTTCCAGTTGGAAACCACCGTCGCATTATTTAATCCAACCGTTATAGTATTACCCGAATAGACGCCATTGGCAAAAAGACTTTTGAAAACAATAGCGGCTGCGGTATTTCCTGTCGGATCTTGTTTTAAATAATTTGCCGCATCATTTCCATTATAGCTAATATCTTCAGCCGTTGCGGCTGCCAAACCTATGCTTCCCATGATAGCACCACCAAGTGCTATAGTGAGCGCAAAACGTGAAACATAACCTTTAAATTTAAAGCGATTTTTTGACAAATTCATCATAGATGCCCCCGTAATAAATAATAATAACCATTATTTATCAAAAGCCTAACGCACCTAACCCCACCAAGTAAATATTAGCGCTATCTAAACTACAATAAATATAGACTTATTATTATTTTATAATAATAAGTCTTTTGTATACATTAATATAATAACTATCGCCATAAATGATTAACTTATACATGAAAATACAAATTCGTGTGAATTACAGACCTTTATAATTTAGAATTTACTTACTTATGTGGTGGATTATCAATTAACGCAAAATCATCTGTTTGCGCTTTTTTAAAGCCTTGCATAACGGGCTTAATCGCCTGAATTGTAGCTACATTTGACCGTATTTGTTGCTAAAACAATATATCTATCACGGCAAATAAATTAAAAAAAATAATTGGCGAACTAAGGTCACGGCCGATAAAAATAAAAAATAATTCAATATGGATAAACTAAATAAAATTACTTCAAAAAATACCTAAAAATACAAAAATTATGTTTGTGGTTTTGGTATTAATGCCGACCACAAGCTAAAAAGATCTTTGGCTACTCTATTAAAAAGACCAAATCAATTATAAATATTTTAGTATTGGAAAAATCAATTTAGTATCAATCCGTTCAATAGAATTAAGCGGGATTTCGCCCGCTTAATTACATTATACCACCGATAACGAGTGTATCTATTTATACTAGCTATCACGCTTTTTGAGCGTTTAAATAATCTTCATAAAACTTTGATAAATTATTGCCGATCCATTCGCCAAAGGCTTTGCTATCCGCGTGATTAAATTCCAAGCTAAGGGCTTTTGGCTTTGGTTTAATCGCAACATCAATTTTTTTGTCCATTGATTGCCACGCTGTAACCGCATTTTTTACATTGTCGCTCGTTTGGCCTTTTGCCTTTGATTTTGCATTGGTTTTAGCGGCAGATTTCTTTTGATATTTTACCAAATATTGATGCAAATCATCAAAGCGCTGCTCATTGCCAAGGGCGATAAAATCATCAGTTTTAACATATTCAAGGGCACGGTCTAGAAATGCAGGATTTAAGATAATTTGGCGCAGACTTAACCACTTATCACGACCGATATTTTTTGCCGCACCAAGTGCAGTTAACAAAGTTTGCGGCATAATTTCCATAACGCTTAGCATTTTGGATAGCATGGCATCATCAAGGCTTAAGGCTGATTTAATCACTTGCCGTGATAGGCCACGCGCCGCAAGATTTTGCGCGAAAAATGCGCGTTCAATGAAGGATAAATTAGCCCGTGCCGAATTTTCTTGCCCCTGTGCCACGGCAGATGCCACATCATCAAGGCTTTTTACCACGGCCTTAACTTGCAGCCCTAATTCCTTTGCCACTTGCGCCCGCCTATGGCCAAACACCACCATATAGCGCCCTGCTTGTTCTTCATGAGGGCGCACCAAAATTGGCGATAATTGCCCCTGCTCTTTAATCGCTTCCAACAATTCGCGGTAAGCCTCGTCATTTTGTGACAAGCGATCAGACACAAAAGAAGCATCTAACAAATTGGGATCAAGAGTGATGATTGTTTCACCATCCATAAGCTTCTTGGTATTTTCTGCCATTTCCTCAATTGAGCGCACAACGGCTTTAGCAGCACCAGTCATCGCATAACCGGTTTTGCTTGCCTTGGGCCGATTGGCTTCTACTTCTTCTGGCTTGTTTAAAGATGACATATCAAGATTGGCAAAGGGATTTTTACGCGACATGATGATGATCCTTTAATCGGTTGCAAGAGCTGCTCAAAAGGCGCAACTTATTTATTTCATTTATCGTTTTTACAATAAAAACGGCTGACAAAACTTTCACACCCTGCCCCAATGCTGGTGGATAATATCAACAATTTCGCTATTGGCAGAGTTTAAACTGTCCATCGCCCGATCATAGGTAGCACGCACAAATTCGCCGCGCTCCACCTCATAAAGCGTTTGTTTTTTAATGCTGGCATCAGCAATAGCTGTCGATTTTAAGACCGGATTTTTAAGCATATTGGCGGCAAACATGCTTTGCATAAAGCCAACCATTTGCGCTTGCGGAATATCGGTTGGCTCAAACCGGGTGACGAGATAACGAAACCAGTTTACCTTGATCTGCGCACCGGCATCGGCGACTGATGTCATAATGCCGCCAAGCATCATCAAAAATTGCGACATCGACATGATATCAAGCATTTGCGGATGAATGGTAATTAAAATCCCCGTCGATGCCATAAGCGCAGTAATGGTTAAATAACCAAGTTGCGGCGGACAATCAATCACCACCACGTCATATTGGTCATCAACTGATTTTAACGCATTGGCGATGCGAATATGGAAAAGCCGCCCCTCGTCCCCTTTTTTTCCTGAAATAGCAAGAGGTACATCATATTCATATTCTTGCAGCATTAAATTAGCCGGTACAATGTCAAGACCAGGAATATTGGTGGTTTGAATGATGTTGGAAATTGGCACACGATCTTCATCAAAACGCAATGCTTCGTAAAAAGATTGCGTGTCATCCATTTCAGGTTGAATACCAAAAAGCGAGGTTAATGATGCCTGCGGATCAAGATCAACTGCTAAAACACGGTGGCCAGTTAAAGCCAAATATTGCGCTAAATGGGCAGCTGTGGTGGTTTTGCCGCTACCACCCTTAAAATTTACCACCGATACGACTTGCATAGCCTCGCCCTCGCGGCGGCGCGGCACATAAAAGCGTTTGTCAGATTTTTTATTGTCTTCCAAATAATCGCGCAAAGCAAGCATATCATTGGCGCTGTAATAACGACGGCCACTAATCGTTTCGATTTGCGGGCCCTTACCCTCAATATTTAATTGCCGCAAATGACTTTGCGTAACGCCAATTAACTGCGCAACTTCAGCAGTTTGAAACTTGCGTAAGCCTTTTTTCGCATCTGGCGGATATTGCTGCATGCGCAACATATTTAAAGCACTAGAGATTTTTTCGCCCTGTTCGGCAATAAGATAGTCGAAACGATTTGCTTTATCAGTGGTCATTTTGGCAAATAAATCCCTTTTAGTGATATTTTCGCAAAAACTACAAAAATACGATTATTTACGAAAATATAGCCG